>NZ_BNTL01000012.1:0-45987 GCF_022179005.1 Pseudomonas sp. PAGU 2196
TGCTGCCGGCACTGTGATTGGCACCGGGCTTGTGGGCGCAGATGGCAGCTTCAGCCTGACGCTCTCCCCGGCTCAAGCGAACGGCGAAGCGCTGGATATTCGTCTGGTGGACGCCGCTGGTAACAGCTCGACCCCGCTGCAATTCGACGCGCCGGACATTACTCCGCCTGATGCCGTCAGCAATATCGTGGTCGGCGCTGGTGGCCTGGCCCTCAGCGGGCGCGGCGAAGCCGGGGCCACCGTGGAAGTCCGCGATGCCAACGGCAATGTGATTGGTACCGGCACTGTCTTGGCCAACGGCACCTTCCTGATTGACCTTGACCCGGCTGCCCAACCCGGCGAACACCTGAGCTTGGTGCAGACCGACGCAAGCGGCAACGCTTCCGTTGCCCTCGAATACGACGTACCTCAGACCACCGCCCCTGCAAGTCCGAGCGACTTGGCCATCGATGCCGATGGCACCACCCTGACCGGTACCGCGCCAGCGGGCAGCCGCGTAGAGGTCCATGATGCCAATGGCACCCTGATCGGCAGCGCCACTGCCGGTGCCGATGGCACCTTCACCCTTGAACTCACGCCACCACAAGCCAACGGCGAACTGCTCGATGTCGTCGCCATCGATGACACCGGCCTGTCTTCTCTGCCCGCACAGATCACCGCGCCGGACATCACTGCACCAGCCGCACCGAGTGAACTGGCGGTCAGCGCCAACGGCACCGTTGTCACCGGCCGCGCCGAACCGGGAAGCACCGTGCGTATTCTCGCCGCCGATGGCACTGAACTGGGCAGCGCACTGGTCGGACCAACTGGCGTGTTTAGCATCACCCTCGACCCGCCTCAGGTTGATGGTGAAGTACTGCAGGCCACCGCGACCGATGTCGCTGGCAATACGTCGCTTGCCAGCTCCGTCACCGCGCCGGATATCGACGGCGTGGACACCACGCCCCCCAACGCACCGACCAACCTGGTGATCGGCCTTGCTGGCCATCAGCTGACTGGCCGCGGCGAAGCGGGCACTACGGTTCAGGTGCGTGATGCCGCCGGCAATGTGTTGGCGACTGGCACCGTTGGCGCGGATGGTAATTTTGTAATCGCCCTTGATCCTGCCGTAATCGATGGCAGCACCCTGCAAGTGACCTTGACCGATGCGGCGGGCAACGTTTCGCAGCCAGGCTCGGTCACCTCCCAAGACCTGCTGCCACCTGCGCAGCCAACTGACCTGGCCTTGGCTGATGGCGTGACCCTCACGGGTCGCGGCGAGCCTGGCGCCACCGTGCAAGTACGCGACGCTGCGGGCACTGTGATTGGCACCGGGCTTGTGGGCGCAGATGGCAGCTTCAGCCTGACGCTCTCCCCGGCTCAAGCGAATGGCGAAGCACTGGACATCCGTCTGGTGGACGCCGCTGGTAACAGCTCGACCCCACTGCAATTCGATGCGCCGGATATCACTCCGCCAGCGGCCGTAAGCAATATCGTGGTCGGCACCGACGGCCTGGCTCTCAGCGGTCGCGGCGAAGCCGGGGCCACCGTTGAAGTGCGCGATGCCAACGGCAATGTAATTGGCACAGGCACTGTATTGGCCAACGGCACGTTCTTGATCGATCTTGACCCAGCTGCCCAACCCGGCGAACACCTGAGCTTGGTGCAGACCGACGCAAGCGGCAACACTTCCGTTGCCCTTGAATACGACGTACCTCAGACCACCGCTCCCGCCAGCCCGAGCGATCTGGCCATCGACGCCGATGGCACCACCCTCACCGGTAGTGCACCGGCCGGTAGCCGCGTAGAGGTCCATGATGCCAATGGCACACTTGTCGGCAGCGCCATTGCCAGTGCCGACGGCACCTTCACCCTTGAACTCAATCCACCACAAGCCAACGGCGAACTGCTCGATGTCGTCGCCATCGATGACACCGGCCTGTCTTCTCTGCCCACCCAGATCAGCGCGCCGGACATCACCGCGCCTGCCGCGCCGAGTGAGCTGGCCGTCAGCGCCAACGGCACTGTAGTAACTGGCCGTGCCGAACCGGGTAGCACCGTGCGTATTCTCGCCGCCGACGGCACCGAACTGGGCAGCGCTCTGGTCGGCCCGACTGGCGTGTTCAGCATCAACCTCGATCCGCCGCAGGTTGATGGGGAGGTTCTACAAGCCACGGCTACCGATGCCGCTGGCAATACCTCCACCGCCAGCTCCGTCACCGCACCGGATATCGACGGCGGCGATACCACGCCACCAGACGCACCCACCAATCTGGTCATCGGTCTCGCTGGCCACCAACTGACTGGCCGTGGCGAAGCTGGCACCTCCGTGCAGGTGCGCGACGCCGCCGGCAATGTCCTGGCCACTGGCACCGTGGGTGCAGATGGCACCTTCCTGCTGACGCTGGACCCTGCCGTCATCGACGGCAGCACCCTGCAAGTGACACTGACCGATGCGGCGGGCAACGTTTCTCAACCTAGCTCGGTCACCTCGCAAGACCTACTGCCACCTGCGCAACCCACCGACCTTGCCCTGGCCAATGGCATCACCTTCACCGGCCGCGGCGAACCTGGCGCCACCGTACAAGTACGCGACGCTGCCGGTACTGTGATCGGTACCGGGCTGGTTAACGCGGATGGCACGTTCAGCCTGACGCTGAGCCCTGCGCAGGCCAATGGCGAAGCCCTGGATATCCGCCTGGTCGATGCCGCTGGCAATAGCTCCGCTGCCCTGCAGTTCAATGCCCCAGACATCACCCCACCGGATGCGGTCAGTAACATCCAGGTCGGCTCTGGCGGCTTGGTCTTGGGCGGTCGCGGGGAAGCGGGCGCCACCGTTGAGGTGCGCGACGCGGATGGCAACCTGCTTGGACGCGGCGTAGTCACTGCCAATGGTACCTTCCTGATCAACCTCGACCCGGCTGCGCAACCTGGCGAACACCTGAGCCTGGTGCAGGTCGACCCAAGCGGCAACGCGTCCGTTGCCCTCGAATACGATGTGCCGCTGACCACCGCCCCGGCCAGCCCGAGCGAACTGGCGATCAACCCCGATGGCACCAGCCTGACCGGCAACGCACCCGCTGGAACCCGTGTGGAGGTGCACGATGCCAATGGCACACTCATTGGCAGTGCTGTGGCGGGTGCAGACGGCACCTTTACTATCGTGCTCGACCCGGCCCAGGCCAATGGCGAACTGCTCGATGTTGTGGCCATTGATGACACGGGCTTGTCGTCCGTGCCTACGCAAATCTTTGCGCCGGACATCACCGCGCCCGACGCACCGAGTGAGCTGGCCGTCAGCGCCAACGGCACCGTAGTAACTGGCCGTGCCGAACCGGGTAGCACCGTTCGTATTCTCGCCGCCGATGGCACTGAACTGGGCAGCGCCCTGGTCGGCCCAACCGGCGTGTTCAACATCACCCTCGACCCGCCTCAGGTCGATGGCGAAGTGTTGCAGGCCACCGCGACCGATGACGCTGGTAACACGTCGCTTGCCAGCTCCGTCACCGCGCCGGATATCGACGGCGTGGACACCACCCCACCCAACGCACCTACCAACCTGGTGATCGGCCTCGCCGGCAGCCAGCTCAGCGGCCGC
Source organism: Pseudomonas sp. PAGU 2196 (assembly GCF_022179005.1). Classification (NCBI taxonomy): domain Bacteria; kingdom Pseudomonadati; phylum Pseudomonadota; class Gammaproteobacteria; order Pseudomonadales; family Pseudomonadaceae; genus Pseudomonas; species Pseudomonas sp. PAGU 2196. Next base: position 3,578 of record NZ_BNTL01000012.1, read on the forward strand.
GGCGAAGCCGGGGCCACCGTGCAGGTACGTGACGCCGCCGGCAATGTGCTGGCGACTGGCACCGTAGGCGCGGACGGTAATTTTGTAATCGCCCTTGATCCAGCCGTTAACGATGGCAGCACCCTGCAGGTGGTGCTGACCGACGCGGCAGGCAACGCGTCTGAACCTGGCTCGGTCACCTCGCCAGACCTGCAAGCCCCAGACCAACCCACAGGCCTGGCCTTGGCCGAAGGCGTCACCCTTACCGGTCGCGGTGAACCGGGTGCCACTGTTCAAGTCCGCGACGCTGCGGGCACTGTGATTGGTACCGGGCTAGTAGGCGCAGATGGCAGCTTCAGCCTGACGCTGAGCCCTGCTCAAGCGAATGGTGAAGCGCTGGACGTTCGGCTGGTGGACGCCGCCGGCAACAGCTCTGCCCCACTCCAATTCGATGCACCGGACATCACGCCACCTGCTGCCGTCAGCAATATTGCCGTCGGCTCCGACGGCCTAGTCCTCAGCGGCCGCGGCGAAGCCGGCGCCACTGTGCAAGTGCGTGACGCCGAGGGCACTGTGATCGGCACCGGCACTGTCTTGGCCAACGGCACCTTCCTCATCGACCTCGACCCGGCAGCGCAACCCGGCGAGCACCTCAGCCTGGTACAAACCGACCCGAGCGGTAACGCGTCCGTCGCCTTTGAATACGACGTACCACTGATCACCGCCCCGGCCAGCCCAAGCGAGCTGGCGATCAATGCCGATGGCACCAGCCTGACCGGCAACGCGCCAGCGGGAACCCGTGTCGAAGTGCACGATGCCAATGGCACGCTGATCGGCAGTGTCGTGGCAGGTGCCGATGGCACCTTCACTATCGTGCTCGACCCGGCCCAAGCCAACGGCGAACTGCTCGATGTCGTCGCCATCGATGACAACGGTCTGTCGTCCGTGCCTACGCAAATCTTTGCGCCAGACATCACCGCGCCGACTGCACCGAGTGAACTGGCTATCAACGCCGACGGCAGCGTCGTCACCGGTCGTGCCGAACCGGGCAGCACCGTGCGGGTGCTGGCAGCTGACGGCACCGAACTGGGCAGCGCCCTGGTCGGCCCGACTGGCACCTTCAACATCACCCTTGATCCGCCTCAAGTCGATGGCGAGGTGCTGCAGGTCACCGCGACCGATGCTGCAGGCAACGCTTCAACCGCCGGCACGGTCACCGCGCCGGATATCGACGGCGGCGACACCACGCCTCCAGACGCACCCACCAACCTGGTCATTGCCCTCGCCGGCAGCCAGCTCAATGGTCGTGGCGAAGCCGGGGCCACCGTGCAGGTCCGTGATGCCGAGGGCAACCTCGTGGCCAGCGGCTCGGTCAACCCGGATGGCACCTTCCAGATCACCCTGGACCCGGCCGTGAAAGACGGCAGTACCCTGCAAGTGGTGCTGACCGACGCAGCAGGCAACGCCTCTGAACCTGGTTCGGTGACTTCGCCAGACTTGCAAGCGCCAGAGCAGCCGACCGGCCTGGAACTGGCCAACGGCGTCACCCTCACGGGTAGCGGCGAACCTGGCGCCACCGTGCAGGTGCGCGACGCTGCGGGCGACATCATCGGCACCGGCCTGGTCAACGAGAACGGCAGCTTCAGCCTCACCCTGTTCCCAGCTCAGGCCAATGGTGAAGTGCTGGACATCCGCCTGGTGGACGCCGCTGGCAACAGCTCTACCCCGCTGCCATTCGATGCACCGGACATCACGCCGCCTGCTGCGGTGAGCAATATTGTCGTCGGCAGCGATGGCCTGGCCCTGAGCGGCCGTGGTGAAGCGGGTGCCAGCGTGGAGGTGCGCGACGCCGAGGGGAATGTGATCGGCACCGGCACTGTCTTGGCCAACGGCACCTTCCTGATCGACCTCGACCCGGCGGCACTGCCAGGCGAGCGCCTGAGCCTGGTGCAGACCGACCCAAGCGGCAATGCATCCGTAGCCTTCGAGTACGACGTACCCTCGACCACCACACCGGCCAGCCCGAGCGACCTGGTGGTCGCCGAAGACGGCACCAGCATCAGCGGTTCCGCCCCGGTCGGCAGCCGTGTGGAAGTGCGCGATGCCGATGGCACGCTGGTCGGCAGCGTGGTGGTGGGTGCCGAAGGTACCTTCACCGTCATCCTCAACCCGGCGCAAGCCAACGGCGAACTGCTCGATCTGGTGGCAATCGATGGCACCGGCGCTTCGTCCCTGCCGGTACAAATCAACGCACCCGACATCACCGCGCCGACTGCGCCAAGTGAACTGGCGATCAACGCCGACGGCAGCGTCGTGACTGGCCGGGCCGAACCGGGCAGCACTGTGCGGGTGCTGGCAGCTGACGGCACCGAACTGGGCAGCGCCCTGGTCGGCCCGACTGGCACCTTCAACATCACCCTCGATCCGCCTCAAGTCGATGGCGAGGTGCTGCAGGTCACCGCGACCGATGCTGCAGGCAACGCCTCAACCGCCGGCTCGGTCACCGCTCCGGATATCGACGGCGGCGACACCACGCCTCCAGACGCACCCACCAACCTGGTCATCACCCTCGCCGGCAGCCAGCTGAATGGTCGTGGTGAAGCCGGGGCCACTGTTCAAGTCCGTGATGCCGAGGGCAACCTCGTGGCCAGCGGCTCGGTCAACCCAGATGGCACCTTCCAGATCACCCTGGACCCGGCCGTGAAAGACGGCAGCACCTTGCAAGTGGTGCTGACCGACGCGGCAGGCAACGCCTCTGAACCTGGTTCGGTGACCTCGCCAGACCTGCAAGCGCCAGAGCAGCCGACCGGCTTGGCTTTGGCCAACGGCGTCACCCTGACCGGTAGCGGCGAACCTGGCGCCACCGTGCAGGTGCGCGACGCTGCGGGCGACATCATCGGCACCGGCCTGGTCAACGAGAACGGCAGCTTCAGCCTCACCCTTACGCCTGCCCAGGCCAATGGCGAAGTGCTGGACATCCGCCTGGTAGATGCCGCCGGCAACACCTCGACCCCGCTGCCATTCGATGCACCGGACATCTCCGCGCCGGCTGCCGTCAGCGACATCGTGGTCGGCACGGGTGGCCTGGCCCTGAGCGGCCGTGGCGAAGCGGGGGCCAACGTCGAAGTGCGTGACGCCCTTGGCTCGGTCATCGGCACCGGCACGGTATTGGCCAACGGCACCTTCCTGATCGACCTCGACCCGGCGGCACTGCCAGGCGAGCGCCTGAGCCTGGTGCAGACCGACGCGAGCGGCAACGCCTCCGAAGCCCTGCAATTCGATGTCCCTGTGACCACCGCGCCGGCCAGCCCAAGCGAGCTGGTGGTCGCCGAAGACGGCACCAGCATCAGCGGGTCCGCCCCGGTCGGCAGCCGCGTGGAGGTCCACGATGCTGACGGCAACGTGGTCGGCAGCGTGGTGGTCGGCGCCGAAGGCACCTTCACCGTCGTGCTCACGCCAGCACAAGCCAACGGCGAACTGCTGGATGTAGTGGCAATCGACAGCACCGGCGCATCGTCCCTGCCGGTACAAGTCAACGCACCGGACATCACTGCGCCGATCACACCTACCGAACTGGCCGTCAGCACCGATGGCAGCGTGGTCACCGGGCGTGCCGAAGTGGGCAGCACGGTGCGGGTCCTGGCGGCCGATGGCACCGAGCTGGGCAGCGTTCTGGTCGGCCCGAGCGGTGCCTTCAGCATCACCCTTACCCCGGCACAGGTCGATGGCGAACAGCTGCAAGTCACGGCCACCGATACCGCAGGCAATACCTCGACGGCCGGCAGCGTTACCGCACCGGATATCGACAATGGCGACACCACGCCACCGGAGCCGGCCACCAACCTGGTGGTCAGCAATGATGGGCTGACCCTCTCTGGCCGCGGCGAACCTGGCGCGACCGTGGAGGTTCGCAACGATCAGGGCCAGGTGGTGGTCACGGGAACGGTACAACCCGGTGGCGACTTCACCGTGCAGCTGCCCCCCTCGGTTGCAGACGGCTCGTCCCTGCAGGTGACCTTGACCGATGCCGCTGGCAATACCTCGCAACCGAGCTCGGTGCTCACGCCCGACCTCGCCGCGCCGCTGCAACCTACCGACCTTGTCCTCAGCGAGGGCATCAGCCTGACCGGTAGCGCCGAACCTGGCGCCCGAGTGAACGTCCACGACGCGTCTGGCAACTTGATTGGCAGCGCCATCGCCGAGCCCGACGGCACCTTCACCCTCACCCTGGACCCGATCCAGGCCAATGGCGAAACCTTGGCCATCACCGTGGTCGATGCCGCGGGTAACACCTCGGTGCCACTGAGTTACGTGGCAGCGGACATCACCGCACCGGCGATCATCACTGACGTCGTCGCGGGTGCCGGCAGCCTGGCAGTCTCCGGCCGCGGCGAAGCCGGCGCCAAAGTGGAGGTGAAGGATGCCGATGGCACGGTTATCGGCACCGGCACCGTCGCCCCGAACGGCACCTTCGTGGTTGACCTCGAAACGCCGCTGGCGGCAGGCCAGGCCATCGTCCTGGTGCAAACCGATGCTGCGGGTAATGAGTCGGTGGGCATCGCCGTCATCGTTGCTGATGCACCGCTGCCCGAAAGCCCGAGCGGGCTGGTGCTGGCAGCCGACGGCTCGTCCATCAGCGGCAGTGCCCCTGCGGGCACGCAGGTCGAGGTGCGCGACGCACAGGGTAATGTGCTGGGCAGTGCCCAGGCCGGCCCTGGCGGCGGCTTCACCATCGGCCTCACGCCAGCGCAGGCCAACGGCGAAACACTGGATGTAGTCGCCATCGATGCCGATGGCAACAACTCGCTGCCGACCCAGATCATTGCCCCTGATATCACCCCGCCGAACCAGGCCAGCGACCTGCAACTGAGCGCCGATGGCAGCACCCTCACCGGTCGCGGCGAGCCTGGCACCACCGTGCAGGTCACCAACGCCCAGGGCGATGTGCTGGGCAACGCCCAGGTGGGTGCCAATGGCGTCATCAGCGTGGTCCTGACCCCGCCGCAAACCGACGGCCAGGAACTGGACGTAACCCTGCGCGACGCTGCAGGCAACACCTCTACCGCAACCGTCAACGCGCCCGACCTGGACGGCCCGCTGCAGCCTTCGGGCCTGGCCATCGACACCAACGGCCTCCACCTCACCGGGCAGGGCCAGAGCGGCTCGACCATCACCGTGCGTGCAGAAGATGGCACCATTCTGGGCACCACCACGGTAGGTGGCGACGGCCGCTTCGACGTCACCCTCAACCAGCCTCAGCGCAATGGCGAAAGCCTGACCGTGGACGCCACCGACAGCCTCGGCAACAGCGCAGGCCCGGTCAACTTCACAGCGCCTGATACCACGCCACCGCAAGCGGTTGGCGAGGTAGCCATCGATGGCGCGGGCCTGACCGTCACCGGCACCGGCGAACCCGATGCAACTGTGACCGTACGCGCGCCGGATGGCAGCGTGCTGGGCACGGTCGTGGTCGGCGCTAACGGCGCGTTCGAAATCACCCTGGACCCGCCGCAGACCAACGGCCAGGCACTGACCGTGGAACAACGCGACCCAACCGGCAACCTGTCCACCGCCGTCACCCTGCCGGCACCCGACAGCGAGGCACCGGATACCCCGACCGGCACCACGTTGTCCGCTGATGGCCGAACCCTCACCGGCACCGGTGAACCCGGTGCGACGGTAACCGTCACCGGCACGGCTGGCGCAGTCGTGGGCACCGCCGTGGTCGAGGCCGATGGCAGCTTCCGCGTGACCATCGACCCGCCACAGCTCAATGGCCAGACCCTGTCCGTCACCCAGGCCGACAACGCCGGCAATGACTCCCCCGCCGCCCTCGTGACCGCACCTGATCTCGAGGCACCGGAAGCTGCGCAAGGCCTGGGCCTGGACCCGACAGGCACGGAACTCAGCGGCCAGGGCGAACCCGGCAGCACCGTGGAAGTACGCAACGCTGCCGGGGACTTGCTGGGCACCATCCCGGTGAATGGCGACGGCACCTTCACCGTCACTCTCACACCCGCCCAGACCAACGGCGAAGTGCTGTCGGTGGTATTGATCGATAACGACGGCAATGCCTCGCCATCGGCCACCTTCACGGCCGACGACAGCACCGCCCCCACCGCGCCGGCCGGGCTTACCATTACCCCGGGCGGCAACGCCATCCAGGGTACCGGTGAGGCAGGTTCGACCGTCGAAGTGCGCGCCCCTGACGGCAGCCTCTTGGGCTCTGTGGTTGTGCCAGCAGGCGGTAACTTCACGGTGCCGCTGTCCCCTGCACAACTCGATGGCCAGGCGCTGGAGGTCACCTTGACCGACGCCGCGGGCAACGAGTCCCTGCCCACCCCGATCATTGCACCGGACATCACCCCACCAGCACTGCCCACCGAGGTGGTGGTCAGCCCGGATGGCACCACCGTGACCGGCAACGCGCCGGGCGCAACGACGGTGACGGTGCGGGATGCAGCCGGCAACGAGACCACCGAGCCGGTGAACCCTGACGGCAGCTTCAGCGTCACGCTGCCGACTCCGCAGACCAACGGTGAACCTGTGACCGTGGTAGTCAGCGACGGGGCCAACAGCGCTGCGCCCATCACAGTCACGGCACCCGATACCACCGACCCGCTCCCGGCCACGGGGGTCACCGTCAGCCCGGATGGCAGCGTAGTCGGCGGCGGCGCCGAACCTGGCAGTACAGTCGTCATCCGCAACCCGGATGGCAGTGAACGCGGCAGCGAAACCGTCGGGCCGGATGGCACCTTCGTGGTACCCGTCACGCCGCCACTGGCGGAGGGCGAAACCGTCGACGTGGTGGTGATCGACCCTGCCGGCAACGAGTCCACCCCCGTTTCGCTGGACGGCCCGGATGGCACCGAAGCCGTTACCCCAAGCGGCCTTGCCATCAGCGCCGACGGCTTCCTGCTCACCGGCCAAGGCACCGTCGGGTCACTGATCACCGTGACCTCGGGCGGCATTACCCTGGGCACGGCAACGGTGGGCAGCGATGGCACCTTCCGGGTGTTCTTCCAGAATGCCCAGCTCAATGGCGAGACCTTGGTGGTCACCGCGCGCACCACGGTCGATGGCGACCCATCGGTACCCGCCACCCTCGTGGCCAACGACACCACCGCGCCAGCCGCCCCGATCGTGGATGGCATCGACCGCACCGGCAGCACGCTGACCGGCCATGGCGAAGTGGGGGCGACCGTACGAGTGGTCAATGCCCAAGGCGACGTGCTTGGCACTGCCACCGTCGGCAGCAATGGCTTGTTCAGCATCAGCTTCGCGCCACCGCTGACCAATGCCCAGAACCTGATCGTCACCCAGGCCGATGCGGCCGGTAACGTGTCGCTCGCAGCCACCTTGCAGGCCCCTGACCTGCAGGCGCCGCTGGCGGCCAGCAACCTCAGCCTCAACAGCGCGGCCACCGTGCTCAGCGGCGAAGGTGAGGCCGGTGCCACCGTCACCGTGCGCGATGCCAGCGGCGCCATTCTGGCCACCGGCACCGTCAACCAACTCGGCCAGTTCCAGATCACCCTGCCGAGCGCGCAAACCAACGGCAGCCCGCTGCAGGTCACGCTCAGCGACGCCGCCGGCAACATTTCTGGCCCGGCCAGCCTGGCGACGCCAGACCGCACGCCGCCTGCAGCCATCAGCAACCCCGTACTGAGCCAGGACGGCAAGCAGCTGTCGGGCAGCGGTGAGGCAGGCGCCACCGTCCAGGTGCGCAATGCCGCCGGGACTGTGCTCGGCACGGCCGTGGTCGGGGCCGATGGCCGCTTCACGGTGGTCTTCGACACCCCGCAAGCCACCGGCCAGGCCATCGGCGTCACGCAGGTGGATGCGGCTGGCAATACCTCGCCAGCGGTCAATGTCACCACCCCTGACCTGACACCGCCAGCGCCGCTGACCAATGTGGTGCTGAACAACAACGGCCTGACCCTGACCGGCCTCGGCGAAGCCGGCGCCACCGTCACCGTGCGCGGCCCGGATGGCACCATCATCGGTACCGGCCTGGTAAGCGCCAACGGCAGCTTCACCCTGACCCTGGACAACGCTCAACTCAACGCCCAGCACTTGAGCGTGACCCAGACCGACGCAGGCAATAACACCTCCACCGCCGTGGCGGTCACCGCGCCGGACTTCACCCCACCGCCTGCCCCAACCGCGCTCGCCTTGGCCGCCACTGGCCTGCAGTTGACCGGGAGTGCGGAAGCCGGCAGTACCGTGACCGTGCGCGATGCCGCTGGCAACGTGCTGGGCACTGCGGTAGCTGGCAGCAACGGCACCTTCCAGGTCACCCTGAACAGTGCCCAGACCAATGGCCAGACCTTGCAGGTAACCGCCACCGATGCCGCAGGCAACGTGTCGCCGGCCGCGCCGTACACCGCAGCCGATACCACGCCACCCGCCGCAGTCACCAACCTGGCGGTCTCCGCCAATGGCGCGACCCTCACCGGTACCGGCGAAGCCAACGCCACGGTCACCGTTCGCGCACCGGACGGTACCGCGCTGGGCACGGCCACGGTGGGCGCCGATGGCAGCTTCACGGTCAACCTGTCACCTGCCGCCATCACCGGCGAAAGCCTCAGCGTGGTGCAGGCCGATGCCGCGCAGAACGTTTCACCTGCACAAACCGTCACCGCACCGGGCATCCTGGCGCCAGAGACGCCCGACAACCTGGTACTGGCCGCTGATGGCCTGGTAGTAACCGGCACGGCAACGCCAGGCAGCACGGTCACTGTCTACGGCCCCAACGGCGTATTGCTGGGCACAGCCCCGGTCGACAACGACGGTACCTTCACGGTCAACCTCGGCAGCGTCCAGGCCAACGGCGAAGTGCTGCATGTGAGTGCGGTAGGCACCGATGGCAGCACGTCGCTGCCAGCCACCCTGCAGGCACCGGACACCACGGCACCGCTGCCACTGGCCAACGTCGTGCTGTCCAGCGATGGGCTGGTCCTCAGTGGCCGCGGCGAGCCGGGTGCCACCGTCTCCGTGATCGGTGAAGGTGGCGTCGACCTCGGCACTGGTGTGGTCGATGCCAATGGTAACTTCAGCATCAACCTGGGCAGCGCGCAGATCAATGGCGAACAGCTCAGCGCCAGCCAGTCCGATGCCGCCGGCAACGAATCCAACAGCATCAGCCTTATCGCGCCGGACCGCGTGGCGCCCGATGCCGCCGAGAACCTGGCCTTTGCCGGTGGCGGCAGCCTGCTCAACGGTACCGGCGAAGCGGGCAGCACTGTGCGCGTGCTGGCCGCCGATGGCAGCGTGCTGGGCACTGCGGTGGTGCGTGGCGACGGCAGCTTCCAGGTCGACCTCAACGCGCCTCAGGCCAACGGCCAGCAAGTGCAAGTCGTGCTGACCGATGCCGCTGGCAACCAGTCGGCTGCCAGCCCAATCACCGCGCCGGATACCACCCCACCCACCGCGCCAACCGAGCTGGCCATTTCCAGCGATGGCATCACCCTCACCGGACGCGGCGAGGTCGGCGCGCTGTTGATCGTCACCGGGCCAGATGGCAGCGAGGTTGGCAGAGCCACTGTCGATGCCAGCGGCCATTTCACCGTGATCCTCAGCCCGGCACTGGGTAACAGCGAGCTGCTCAGCTTCACCCAGACCGACACTGCCGGCAACGTGTCGCCAGCGGCTACCCTGCTGACGCCAGACTTCACCCCACCCGCCGCGCTCACCGATGTCGACATCACGCTCGACGGCAGCGTGGTCATCGGCCTGGGCGAAGCCGGTGCAACCGTCACCGTCAGCAACGCCGCAGGCGCGGTGCTGGGCTCTGGCATCGTACTGGCCGACGGCAGCTTCCGTGTCGAACTGACACCGCCGCAGATCAACTACGAAATCCTGTCGGTACAGCAGGCCGATCCACCCGGCAACATCAGTGCGCCGGTCAACGTCAGGGCGCCGGACCTCACGCCACCGGAGGCAGCGACCGAACTGCGGCTCAACGCAGCGGGCGATCTGCTCAGCGGCGTCGGCGAAGCGGGTGCGACCGTTAGGGTCTATGTCGGCATCACGCAAATCGGCACGGTCCAGGTAGACGCGGACGGTACGTTCCAGGTCAACCTGAGCTCGGCGCAGCTGAACGGGCAGGTGCTGCAAGTGACCCTGACCGATGGCCGCAACAACGTCTCGCAGATCAGCACGACCACGGCAGTTGACATCACACCGCCCGCCTCGGTGATCGCCACGATCAACGACAGCGGCACCCAGCTGATCGGCACCGGCGAGCCCGGCTCACGGGTCACCGTGGTCAACAACCAGGGCGACCTGCTCGGCCAGGTCTCGGTCGACCCGGACGGCACCTTCGTGCTCGACCTGAACGCGGCGCAAATCAATGGCGAAGTGCTGACCCTCATCGCCCAGGACGCCACCGGCAACCCGTCTGCGCCACTGCAAGTGACCGCGCCAGACCTGACGCCACCGGTACAGCCGAGCGACCTGTTGCTCAACCCGGCCGGCACCTCGATGACCGGTACCGCCGAAGCAGGCACCACCGTCACCGTTCGCGGGCCGAACAACAATGTGGTCGGCGAGGTGGAAGTCCCAGCAAACGGCCAGTTCACCGTCACCATCAACCCAGCCCAAAACAACGGCCAACTGCTGACCGTGGTGTCCACCGACGATGCCGGCAACAGCTCGTTGCCTGCCAGCTACCAGACCAACGACACCTCGCCACCTGCCGTGGTCACGGACATGGCCATCAACAACACCTTCGACGTGCTGACCGGTAAAGGCGAGCCGAATGCGATCGTCACCGTCAGCCGCGGCGGCACTGTGCTGGGCACTGGCCAAGTGGATGCGGCCGGCAACTTCCAGATCACGCTGGTACCGCCTGCGGGTATTCTGGCTACGCTGGGGGTGACGCAATCTGACGGCTTCAACACCTCGGCGGTCGCGACCTATGTCACGCCATTGGTAGCACCACCCGTGCCGCCAACCAATGTGACCCTGGGCAGCGATGGCCTGACCTTGCAGGGCAATGCGCCGAGTGGTGTCGGTATCCGCGTCTACGATGCCGCCGGCAACCTGATCGGCACCGGCGGGGCCACCCTCAATGGCACCTTCACCCTGCAACTGAACGCGGCGCAGCTCAACGGCCAGCACCTGACCGTGACGGCTGTGGCGTTGGTGGGCGGCGAATCGCAACCGACCTTCGTGCAGGCCGCCGACATCACGCCACCGGCTAACCCGGTGGTGACCGGCCTGTCTGCCAACGGCCTGGTACTGAGCGGTACCGGTGAGGCCGGGGCCACGGTAACCGTGCGCGACGCCAGCAACAACGTGCTCGGCACTGGGCAGGTGAATGCCGGTGGCGCGTTCAGCATCAACCTCAATACCCCGCAGCTCAACGGCCAGGTATTGGGCGTGAGCCAGGCTGACGCGGCAGGCAACGTGTCTGGCAGCACCAGCGTCACCGCCATCGACGTGCAGCCACCGGCCGCGCCGACCAACCTGGTCATCAATGGCGCTGGCACCGAGCTCACAGGGCGTGGCGAGGCGGGTGCAACCGTGACCGTGCAAGGCCCGAACGGCCCGCTGGGCTCGGCCGTGGTTCAAGCCGATGGCACGTTCACCATCACCCTGACCACACAGCAAAACGATGGGCAACTGCTGGTGGTGCGCCAGTCCGACCCTACCGGCAACCTGTCCAGCAGCGTCAACGTGACAGCCCCGGACACCACACCGCCAGCCGCGCCGCTGGCCACCATCAACGCCAACGGCACGGCCGTCAGCGGCTCTGGCCAGGTCGGCAGCACCGTGACGGTGCGCAACGGCGCAGGCACTGTCATCGGCACGGCCACGGTGGGCAGCAACGGCCTGTTCGTGGTCAGCCTGACTGCGGCGCAGATCGACAACCAGGCCTTGAGCGTCACCCTCACCGACGGTGCAGGCAATGTCTCGACCGGCACTGCGCTCACCGCACCGGACCTGACCCCGCCTGCAGCCGCCGGCAACCTGGCGATCAGCGCCGACGGCAGCACCCTCACCGGTAGCGGCGAAGTGGGCGCCACCGTCACCGTGCGCAGTGCCAACGGCACCGTGCTGCAAACGGCGGTGGTACAACCGGACGGCAACTTCACCGTGACCCTGAGCCCGCCTCAGGACAACGGCCAGTTGCTGTCGGTGACCCTCAGCGACGGGCGCGGCAACGTGTCCGGTAACGTCAACATCACCGCACCAGACGTCGATGCCAACGCCCCAGTAATCGCCAGCGACAACCTGGTGACCGCCGAGGTCAACCTGGCACCGGTGGTCAGCTCGCGCAGCTATCAGGACAGCTTCACCACCTTGCTGGCAGGCTTCACCAAGACCTACACCTGGACGGTCGGTGCCGGCACTACCGTGGACCCGACGCTGACCCTGACCACCAGCAGCGCGCTGTCGCTGCTCGACAACGCCACCTTCACCCTGCAAGTGAAGAACGCTGCCGGCAACTGGGTGACCTTGGCCACGGGCACCAGCCAAGGCCTGCTCGACCTCATCCTTCTGCCGCTGGGCCAAGGCATTCGTGTCGACATCGGCGAGCTGCAGGCCGGTGACTATCGCCTGACGGTCGGCAGTGGCGGCATCGGCCTGGTCACCAACGTGACCACCACGCTGGACATCGAGACCACCAGCCTCACGCAGTTCACCGGCACCGGCACGGCAAAAACCGGCAACGTCATTACCGATGTTGGCACCGACGGCAGCGTCGACGCCCTTGGCCCGGACAGCGCCGCCGTGCTGCAGGTGATGAAGAACGGCAGCTATGTGTCGGCGGGCAGCGCCACCACGGTGCAGGGCCTGTACGGCACCCTGGTGATCCGCGGTGACGGCAGCTACACCTACACGCCTAACGGCAGCCCCTCGAGCGTCGGCAAGGTCGATGTGTTCAGTTACCAGTTGCTGCACGCCAACGGCGCCTCCGATGCGGCCAACCTGTATGTGCGCATCGACAGCCCACAAGCCACGGAGATCTGGAGCGACACCAACTACAGTGCACCGGCCACAGTGCTCGACGCGGTCAACGACGCCGGCACCAGCCACCTCACCCTGGCCAACCGGGTGGACACCAGTACAGCCTCGCTGGGCACACTGGGCCTGCCTTTGATCGGCACACGCCAGGCCACCTACACCACCAGCGTTGCCGCCGACACCACGGCCAACCTGCAAGTGGTGGTCAACTCCACCAACTTGCTGAGCTTGCTCAATGGCACCACCATCGACCTGCTCAAACTCAACCCAGCGACCGGCCAGTACGTGCTGGTGCAGTCGGTCGGCGGCGGCTCGCTGATCAGCCTGCTCGGCGGTGGTGCGGGCTACACGTTCCAGAACCAGGGGGCAGGCACCTACCACGTGCGCGTCACCGCGGGCGGCATCGGCCTGGCCAGTTCGATCACCACCAGCGTCAACGCCACCACCACGCACCTGACCGAGTTCGTGGTCAGCGGCGCCACGGCGGTCACCGGCAACCTGTTGGCCGACGACAACCTTGGCTCGCCATTGACCGTGCTGAGTGTGATGACGGCGGCCAACACCTACACCATCCCGGGCTACAACGGGGTCAGTGTGGCGGGCAGCTACGGCACCCTGCTGGTGCAAGCAGACGGCAGCTACACCTACACCCTCAACGCCGGGCTGACCAATGCGGTGATTGGCCAGCATGAAACCTTCACCTACGAGCTGACCCACCCCAACGGCACTACCGACACCGCCAACCTGACCATCAGCCTGGACAACGCCGCCAACTTCACGGCCACCAGCTCGCTGCTGGCCGACAGCGGTGACGAAGGCGTGGCACTGGCCAGTCTCGCGGCCGTGGCCTCCAGCGAAGTGATTGCCGGCACCGATGGCAATGACCACCTCGATGGCAGCCAAGGCGGCCACATCACCCTGCAGGGTGGTGCGGGCGATGACACCCTGGTGGTGGTCGACCAGAACTTCGCCAGCGTCGAGGGTGGCAGCGGCAACGACACCCTGCTGTGGGGCGGCGGCGATGCCAGCATCGACCTGGGCAACCTGGTCGGACGGGTCCACGACATCGAAGTGATCGACCTCAACGACACCAGCTCGGTGGCGTTGACCCTGAACCTGGCGGACGTGGTCGCGATCACCGAAACCGGCAACGACACACTGGTCATCAAAGGGGATGAAAAGGACTCGGTTCACATGACGGACAACTGGGCGCTGGTCGGGAACCAAACTGCCGACGGCATCGACTATAACCAATACACGGCCCAGGAGGATCCGAGCCATCACTTGTGGGTGCAGAACGGTATCCATGTCGTCTGAGGCCGCTGCAATCCCGCCGGGCAATCGCTCGGCGGCAAGGACGAACAGCAGTAAGGGAACTATGTGAAGCGAAGCAGTCCGCTGTCACCGCTGTTGCTGGGGGCCTTCGGGCTCCTGGCCCTGAACTTCAACACGGCTGCCCAGGCAGCCGACGACATCGACCCACAACTGCGCCAGATCGGGCCTTCACTGCTACGTGATGCGCCCGACGCGGTGCCCGCCCGCCCACCTATCGGCATGGCCCCTGTCAGCAATGGCGACCGCCTCGGGCTGACCGAAGCGGTGCTGCAAGCCGCGCAATGGCACCCCAGCATCGCCGAGGCCATCGGCAACCTCTACAAGCAAGGCGAAGGCATCAACGTTGCCCGCGCCGGTTACTACCCGCAGATTTCCGGCGGTATCCGCACGGGCTATGACACTGGCTACGGCGGCGACCGCAACAGCCAGGCGCTCAACCTGTCGCTCAAGCAGATGCTCTACGACTTCGGCAAGGTCGACAGCGCCGTCAGCGCTGCCCAGGCCGCCGCCGCCCGCGCCCAGGCCAATATCCTTCTGGTGGTCGACGAACTGGCCCGCGACACCGCCTATGCCTGGGTCGAGACCCGCCGCTACGAGCAACTGATCACGATTGCCCGCGACCAGATCCGCGGGGTCGGCGACATCGCCGGCATGGCCCGCCAGCGCAGCGACATGGGCGCCAGCACCCGCTCCGACGTGGTGCAGGCCGAATCCCGGGTAGAGAGCGCCCGCGCTACCCTGGAGGAATACCAGTCTCAGTACGAACGCTGGCGCTCGACCTTGGCGTCATTGCTCGGCCGGGTCACCCCCCCCATGCTGGCCGAGGAATCGCCCCCTGAGCTGAACCAGGCCTGCAAGCGCCCAGGGCAAGGTGATGATCGCCTGCCCGCCGTGTTGATGGCCTTGGCCCAGCGCGCCCAAGGCCAGGCCGAACTGGCCCAGGCCAAGGCCGAGGCCTACCCGACCGTGTCGCTGCAGCCGCAGGTCAACCACTACCTGGATAACGACTACAACCGCGACAACTCACGCATGGACCGCACCCAGGCGGGCATCTACCTGAACGTCGAGGTGCCCATCTACCAAGGCGGCGCCATCAGCGCCCGCACCCGCGCTGCGGGCCATTCGCTGACAGCCGCCGACTCGGCCGAAGATGCCGCACGCTTGCAGGCACGCCGTGGCCTGGCCGAGGCCATGGCGCAGACCTCGGGGCTGGGCCGTCGGCTGAGTTCGCTCGAAGCCCGCCAGGTCAGTATTCAGGAGGCGCGCATGCTTTATGGCCGGCAGTACCTGGACCTGGGCACCCGGCCCCTGCTCGACCTGCTCAACGCCGAGCAGGAAATCTACCAGTCTCGTTTCGAACTCGCCGGCACCCGCTCCGACTTGCTGCGCCTGGATGTCGACTGCCTTTACAACACCGGCGCCCTGCGCACGGCCTTTGGCCTAGAGGGGCGTAACCTGCAAGGTGTGGAGATCCAGCCATGAACGAAACCGTCAATGTGACCCTGCCGAGCCAGGCCCCGGAGCAAACGGCCAACGCTCGCCCCGACCTGGGGCCTTGGCTTGAGGTCATGCTCCAGGTCGCGCACCACTATCGCCTGGACGTCTCGCCCCAGCGCATTCGCCTGGCGGCCGTCGAAGATGCCCGCCCGCTGGATGAGATTCTCCGCCACATGGCACGCCAGGCCGGCCTGGCGCTGCGCTTCGTGCGCTTCGATGCCAAAGGCCTGCGGCAGTGGCGCACGCCGCTGGTGCTGGAACTCGACGATGGCCAGCTGGCAGTGGTCAAATCGGTGACCGAAGAAGACGACCTGGCGGTGGTCTTCGCAGGCGACCAGGGCCTGACATCGCGCCTGCCCCGCGACACGCTCAAAGGGCGCATCACCCGGGTCGCCCTGCTGCGCCCGGCGCGGCCATTGCGCGATGTGCGCACCGACGACTACACCGCCCCCTACGACCGCCACTGGTTCGCGCGTATCGTCCTGCGTGACCTACGGCCCTATGGGCAGGTGATGGTCGCCTCGCTGGTGGCCAACGTGTTGGCCCTGGCCGGGGTGCTGTTTTCCATGCAGGTCTACGACCGGGTGATCCCCGCCGAATCCCTGCCGACGCTGTACGTGCTGTTTGGTGGCGTGGTGCTGGCGCTGGTGTTCGACTTCAGCATGCGCCTGCTGCGCCTGAAGGTCACCGACCTGCTGGGCAAACGCGCCGACTTGCGTGTCTCTGACCTGGTCTATGGCCATGCGCTGCGCCTGCGCAACTCGGTACGGCCCAAGTCCACTGGCTCGTTCATCTCGCAGTTGCGCGAGCTGGAGTCGATCCGCGACCTGATCACCTCGAGCACCGCCACCGCCCTGGCCGACCTGCCGTTCTTCCTGCTGTTCCTGTTCGTGTTCTGGCTGATCGGCGGCGTGCTGGTGTTCATCCCGTTGGTGGCGTTGCTGGCCATGGTGCTGCCCGGGCTGCTGGCGCAACGGCGCCTGGCACGCCTGGCCAATGCCTCGATGCGTGAGTCGGCACTGCGTAACGCCATGCTGGTGGAAAGCATCCAGGGCCTGGACGAGATCAAGGCGCTGCAAGCCGAGGCCCGTTTCGAGCGGCAATGGAACCAGTACAACGCCGCCTGCGCCCACACCAACCTGCGCCTGCGTACCTTGACCAATGGCTTGGTGACCTGGACGCAGAACGTACAGGGCGCGGTGTTCGCCGTGGTCATCGTCATCGGTGCACCGATGGTGATCGCCGGCGACCTCACCACCGGTAGCCTGGTGGCGGCATCGATGCTGTCGTCGCGCATGATGGCGCCGCTGGCACAGCTAACCCATGTACTCACCCGCTGGCAACAGGCCAAGGTGGCCCTGCAGGGCTTGGACAAGTTGATGCAGTCACCGGTCGACCACCCTGAAAACGAAGCCCGCGTGCACCTGCCGGCCATCCGCGGCGAGTACCAGCTACGCCAGGCCAACTTCCGCTACAGCGCGGAGGCGCCTCCCGTCCTCACCATCGGCCAGCTGGACATCCAGCCGGGTGAACGCATCGCCGTGCTCGGCCGCAACGGTGCCGGTAAATCCACCCTGCTGCAGGCCCTGGGCGGCGCCATGGACCTGGTCCAGGGCGAAATCAACCTGGACGGCATTGCCCTGGCCCATCTCGACCCCGCCGACCTACGCCGCGATGTCGGCTTGCTACCGCAATACTCACGGCTGTTTCACGGCACCCTGCGGGAAAACCTCACCCTGGGTGCCGGCCAGGCCAGTGACCAGGAGTTGGTCGCGGCGCTGGCCGCCACCGGCGCCCTGGAGTTCGTCCGCAGGCTACCCAAAGGTATGGACCACCTGATTCTGGAAGGCGGTGTCGGGTTGTCCGGCGGCCAACGCCAGGCCTTGGTGCTGTCGCGCCTGCTGGTGCGCCAGCCGCAGGTGCTGTTGCTGGACGAGCCGACCGCGTCCCTCGACGACATGACCGAACGCAAGTTGCTGGATAACCTCGACCGCTTCTGCCAGGGCCGCACCTTGGTAATCGCCACCCACCGCCTGAGCGTGCTGCAGCGGGTCGACCGGATTATCGTGCTGGATGGCGGCCGCATCGTCATCGATGACAGCCGCGATGCCGCGCTGGCCAAACTGCAAGGAGCCCAGGCATGAGCAACCATGAACTCCCGGCGTCCTACCTGGACGGGCAGGACGACCAGGCGGTATTCCGCGCCGGCCGCATCATCACCATCTGCGCGCTGATGCTGGCAGCATTTCTGGCCTGGGCGGCCTGGTTCGAAGTCACTGAAGTTTCCACCGGCACCGGCAAGGTGATCCCCAGTTCGCGCGAGCAGGTGATCCAGTCGTTCGAGGGTGGCATCGTCGCCCAGATGAGCGTGGCCGAAGGTGACCTGGTCGACCGCGGGCAGGTGCTGGCCCAGCTTGACCCGACCAAGACCGCCTCCAGCGTGGGCGAGAGTGAAGCCAAGTACCGCGCGGCCAAGGCCAGCCAGGCCCGCTTGCGTGCAGAGGTCACCGGCAAGCCGCTGGTGTTCCCCGACAGCCTGCGCGACTCCCCCGACCTGGTCGACGCCGAAACCGCGCTGTACCAGACCCGCCGCCGCGGCCTGGAGCAAACCCTGGCCGGTATCGACGATTCGCTGCAACTGGTGCGCAGCGAACTGAAAATCACCGAGAACCTGGCGAAGATGGGCGCTTCAAGCCGCGTCGAGGTGATCCGCCTGAACCGACAGCGCTCGGAACTCGAACTCAAGGCCAACGAAGCGCGCTCCGATTACCTGGTACGGGCCCGCGAAGAGCTGGCCAAGGCCAGCGCCGAGGCCGACAGTCTGTCCGAGGTGATCCGCGGGCGCAGCGACTCGCTGACCCGCCTGACCCTGCGCTCGCCGGTGCGCGGTATCGTCAAGGACATCGAGGTCAATACCTTGGGGGGTGTGGTCCAGCCCGGTGGGCAAGTGATGAAGATCGTGCCGATGGATGAACGCCTGCTGATCGAAACCCGCATCGCGCCCCGAGACATCGCCTTCATCCACCCCGACCAGGCCGCCAAGGTGAAGATCAGTGCCTATGACTACTCGGTGTATGGCGGGCTGGAGGGCAAGGTGGTCGGCATCTCACCGGACACCCTGCAGGACGAGGTGAAGCCGGAGATCTACTACTACCGGGTGTTCATCCGCACCGAGCAGGACAGCCTGCAGAACAAGGCCGGCAAACACTTTGCGATCGTGCCCGGGATGATCGCCACGGTGGATATCCGCACGGGTGAAAAGACCATTCTGGATTACCTGATCAAGCCGTTGAACCGGGCCAGGGAAGCCCTGCGCGAACGCTGATGACCCGGTTATCCGATGCCCTGTAGGAGCAGCCTTGTGCGGCGAAGAGGCCGGTGAATACCCAGCAGTTAGTCGTTGCTGTCACCGGCCTCTTCGCAGCACAAGGCTGCTCCTACACGGAATCGGCTGACAGGCTAAAGAGCCGGCTCGGCGGGCCGATATCCTTCTATCCTCTATTCCCACGAAGGTCACCATGGCCACGCAAAAAGCCCGCGCGGATTCGCTGTCCCTGCTGCTGTTCACCCTGCGCAGCGGCAAGCTGATGGCAATCAACCTGCTCAAGGTCAGCGAGATCATCCCCTGCCCTACACTGACCAAGCTGCCCGAATCGCACCCCCACGTGAAAGGCGTGGCGACCTTGCGCGGCAATTCGTTGTCGGTCATCGACCTGTCCCGTGCCATCGGTGAGCGCCCGCTGGCGGACCCTGAAGGTGGCTGCCTGATCGTCACCGAAATCAGCCGCTCGCGCCAAGGCCTGCATGTGCAGGCCGTGAGCCGCATCGTCCACTGCCTGAGCACCGACATCAAACCGCCGCCCTTCGGCTCGGGCAACCGCTCGTTCATCACCGGCGTGACCCGGGTCGACAACGCGCTGGTGCAGGTGCTGGATATCGAGAAGGTCATTCACGCCATCGCCCCGCCCGCCGCCGAGCCACAGCACGGTGCACTGAGCGAAGAAGACGCAAGCCTGCTGGCCGCCGCCAACATCCTGGTGGTGGACGACAGCCAGGTTGCCTTGCAGCAGTCGGTGCACACCCTGCGCAACCTCGGCATCGAATGCCACACCGCGCGCAGCGCCAAGGATGCGATCAACGTGTTGCTGGACTTGCAGGGCACCGAGCAGGCGATCAACATCATCGTCTCCGACATCGAGATGTCCGAGATGGACGGCTACGCCTTCACCCGCACGCTGCGCGAGACGCCGGATTTCCAGCACCTGTATGTGTTGCTACACACCTCGCTCGACAGTGCCATGAGCAGCGAAAAAGCCAGGCTCGCGGGGGCCAATGCCATCCTCACCAAGTTTTCCTCGCCCGAGCTGACCGATTGCCTGGTGGTGGCGGCGCGGACGGTGGTGTTTGCCGAGCATTGATACATCAAGCGACAAACTCCCCGGCTTGCCGTCGGGGGTGAGTCGGGCATAATTCGCTCCCCTCGGAAGATTTTTGCCGGAATCGCGTATGAAGTTTTTCAGCTCCCTCCTTGTCGCCTGCGCGCTCTTCAGCGGTGTCGCCCAGGCCTCCAGCAGCCAGGCCTGGAACGAGCAGCGCCAGCAGATGCTCAAGGCGTGCCTTGCCGCCAGCCAGTTCAAGGACGCTCACGCGCGTGGCAAGCCCGCCGAATTCGACGACCAGGTCGGCATGAGCGCCCTGCTGATCGAAGGCGTCTACCCGCAAAAACACATGCAGCAGCGCACCGGCACCGAACTGTGCCTGTACGACCGCCAGCACCAGCGCGCGTTCGTCAGCGAATGGAGCCCGGAAGCCAAGTGACCGACAGCGTGCAATTCGCCTGCACCGGCTGCGGCAAGTGCTGCACTGGCCATCATGTGCCCTTGACCCTCGACGAAGCCCGCCAGTGGGCGGCCTCCGCTGGCCAGGTGGTGGTGCTGATCGAGGCGTTCGTGGTCGACGGCCCGGGCATGCCGGTCGAGCAGCGCGAGCATGTGCTGCGCCGCTCCCACCCGGTGGCCTGCGGCGACAGTGAGGCCCGCGTTTCGGTAACGTTCGCGGCGTTCAACCCAGGGCGCTGTCGTAACCTCGACGATAACGACCTGTGCACCATCTATGACCAGCGCCCGCTGGTCTGCCGCATCTACCCGGTCGAGATCAACCCGCATATCCCACTGCGGCCCGAGAACAAGGATTGCCCGCCCGAGGCTTGGCAACAGGGCCCTGAGCTGATACACGGCACGCAACTGGCCGACCCGCAGCTGGCGGCGCTGGTGCAGGCATCGCGCCAGGCAGACCGAGATGACATCGCGGCGAAGGTTGCCGTGTGCCAGGCGTTGGGCATGACCACCAGTGCGTTGAAAGGTAATGGGTTTACCGCTTATCTGCCGGAGATGGGCGCGTTTGCCGCAGCGCTGGCGCAGGTGCCGGCGGACAACGGTGCGCGGTGGACGCTGCATGTGCAGGATGACGAACTGACAGCCCGTTTGCAGGGCCATGGCTTGCAGACCACTTGCGAAGCACCGGTTTATTACGCCTTTATTGGTTTTTAGGTAGCCCATACCGGCCCCTTCCGGGTAAACCCGCTCCCACAGGAGTTGCACCCGCCGCAAGATTGGCGCAATACCTGTGGGAGCGGGTTTACCCGCGAAGGGGCCGGTACTGTCAAACACTGAAACTGTCAGCGCTGTCAGCCAGGCGTCATGCTGCCGACCCGGTCCGGGGGCTATAAGCTTGAATACAGACAACCGTCCCCACCCTCCTGGCCAAGGTGCCCGCGCCGATGCGACGTCCTTCCCGTTCTGTCATCCTCGCCGCCTTGGCGTTGCTAATCCTGGTAGCGCTGGGCGTCTGGTTCGGCCAGCGTCAGGAGGCCCCCGCCCCCCGTGCGCAGGCCGCTGTGCCGGTGCGCGTGGTCAGCGTCAGCCAGCAGGATGTGCCGCGCTATGCCAGTGCAATCGGCTCGGTGCTGTCGCTGCACAGCGTCGAAATCCGCGCACAGGTAGAAGGTGTGCTGACCCAGGTATTGGTCAAGGAAGGCCAGTGGGTAAAGGAAGGTGACCTGCTCGCAACCCTCGACGACCGTGCCATCCGCGCCAGCCTCGACCAGGCCCGCGCACAGCTTGGCCAGAGCCAGGCGCAGATCCAGGTAGCCGGTGTCGACCTCAAGCGCTACCGCCTGCTGAGCACCGATGACGGGGTGTCAAAGCAGACCCTCGACCAGCAACAAGCGCTGGTCAACCAGTTGCAGGCTACGGTCAAGGGCAACCAGGCGGCCATCGCCAATGCCGAGGTGCAACTGTCCTATACCCAAATCCGCTCACCGGTGACCGGCCGGGTCGGCATCCGCAACGTCGACCCCGGCAACTTGGTGCGCAGCAGCGACACCCAGGGCCTGTTCAGCGTGATCCAGATCGACCCGATTGCCGTCGAGTTCGCACTGCCGCAACAGATGCTGCCTACCCTGCAGAGCTTGCTCAAGGCGCCCGCCCCGGCGCTGGTGCAGGCCTACATGGACGCCGACGGCGAACGCAGCCTGCTAGGTGAAGGCCACCTGGCGCTGATCGACAACCAGATCTCGGCGACCACCGGCACGGTGCGGGTCAAAGCCGAGTTCGACAACAAGGACGGGCGCCTGTGGCCCGGCCAACTGGTCACCATTCGCTTGCGCACGGCCATGCAGGAAGATGCCCTGGTCGTGCCGCCGCCGGTCGTGCAGCGCGGTATCGACGGCCATTTCGTCTACCGCCTGGACGGGGACAAGGTCACCAGCGTGCCGGTCAAGGTGCTGTACCAGGACAGCGGGCTGAACATCATCGCCGGGGTCAAGGCGGGTGATCAGCTGGTGCTCGACGGCCAGTCGCGGCTCAAGCCGGGCTCGCGGGTCGAGGTCACCACCGATGCCCCCGCGCCTTCGGAAATGGCCGACCGCCGGAGCCAGCCATGAATACCCGCAACGGGGTTTCGGCCTGGTGCATCGACCACCCGATCGCCACCCTGCTGCTGACTTTCGCCCTGGTCCTGCTGGGCGCCATCGCCTTCCCTCGGCTGCCGGTGGCTCCGCTGCCAGAGGCCGACTTCCCGACCATCCAGGTCACCGCTCAACTGCCTGGGGCCAGCCCGGAAACCATGGCCTCGTCGGTCGCCACGCCGCTTGAAGTGCAGTTCAGCGCCATCCCCGGCATGACCCAGATGACCAGCAGCAGCGCGCTGGGGTCGACCACGCTGATCCTGCAGTTCACCCTCGACAAGAACATCGACACCGCAGCACAGGAAGTGCAGGCCGCCATCAACACCGCCACCGCACGGCTGCCACAAGACCTGCCCAACCCGCCGACCTGGCGCAAGGTCAACCCAGCCGACAGCCCGGTGCTGGTGATGACCGTCAGCTCGAACCAGATGCCCGGCAATGACCTGAGCGACTACGCCGAAACCCTGCTGGCCCGGCAACTGAGCCAGATCGATGGGGTCGGCCTGATCAACATCACCGGGCAACTGCGCCCGGCCATCCGCGTGCAAGCGCAACCGGAGAAGCTGGCCGCCATCGGCCTGACACTCGCCGACCTGCGCCAGGCCATCCAGCAAACCAGCCTTAACCTGGCCAAAGGCGCGCTGTACGGCGAGCACAGCGTGTCGACCATCGCCGCCAACGACCAGCTGTTCCACCCCGAAGACTATGCCCAATTGATCGTCTCGTACCGCAACGGTGCGCCGGTGCACCTGCAGGACGTGGCCAAGGTCATCAACGGCGCCGAGAACGCCTACGTCAAGGCGTGGTCCGGGGACCAGCCGGGGTTGAACCTGGTGATCTTCCGCCAGCCTGGCGCGAACATCGTCGACACCGTCGACCGGGTGTTGGCCGCGCTGCCCAAGCTGCAAGAAATGCTCCCGGCGTCGATCGAGGTGTCGGTGTTGCAGGACCGTACCCAAACCATCCGCGCCTCGCTGCACGAGGTGGAGCTGACCTTGATGATCGCCGTGGCCCTGGTGATCGGGGTGATGGCCCTGTTCCTGCGCCAGTGGTCGGCGACCCTGGTGGTGTCCAGCGTGCTCGGCGTGTCGCTGATTGCCAGTTGCGCCTTGATGTACGTACTCGGCTTCAGCCTGAACAACCTGACCCTGGTGGCCATCGTCATTTCGGTGGGGTTCGTGGTCGACGATGCCATCGTCGTGGTGGAAAACATCCATCGCCACCTGGAGGCGGGTGACGACAGCCGCACGGCCGCCCTCAAGGGCGCAGGCGAAATCGGCTTTACCGTGGTCTCGATCAGTTTCTCGCTGATCGCTGCCTTCATCCCGCTGTTGTTCATGGGCGGGGTGGTCGGACGGCTGTTCAAGGAGTTCGCCCTGACCGCCACGGCCACCATTCTGATTTCGGTGGTGGTTTCGCTGACCCTGGCACCCACCCTGTGTGCGCTGTTCATGCGCCGCCCGACCGGCGCGCAGCACGGCGGCTTCGGCGAGCGCCTGGTCAAGTGGTACGAAAAAGGCCTGAACCGGGCTCTGGCCCACCAGCGCCTCACCCTCGGTGTGTTCGGCGTGACCCTGGCCCTGGCGGTGGTGGGTTATGTGGCCATCCCCAAGGGCTTCTTCCCGTTGCAGGACACCGGTTTCATCCTCGGCACCAGCGAAGCGGCAGCGGACGTGTCGTACCCGGCCATGATCGAGAAGCACCAGGCCCTGGCCAAGATCATCGAGGCCGACCCGGCCGTGCGGGCGTTCTCGCATTCCGTCGGCGTCACCGGCAGCAACCAGACCATCGCCAACGGCCGCTTCTGGATCGCCCTCAAGCCCCGCGGCGAACGCGATGTGTCGGCCAGCGAGCTGATCGACCGGCTGCGGCCCAAGCTCGCCCAGGTGCCGGGCATTGTGCTGTACATGCGCGCCGGCCAGGACATCAACCTCAGCTCCGGCCCATCACGCACCCAGTACCAGTACGTGCTCAAGAGCAACGACGGCGTGGCGCTGAACCTGTGGACCCAGCGCCTGACCGACCGCCTGCGCGAAAACCCGGCGTTGCGTGACCTGTCCAACGACCTGCAACTGGGGGCCAGCGTCACCCGCATCGACATCGACCGCCAGGCCGCCGCACGCTTCGGCCTGACCACCACCGACGTCGACCAGGCGCTGTACGACGCCTTCGGCCAGCGGCAGATCAGCGAGTTCCAGACCGAGACCAACCAGTACAAGGTCATCCTCGAACTGGACGCCCGCCAGCGCGGCAAGGCCGAGAGCCTCAACTACTTCTACCTGCGCTCGCCCCTGAGCAACGAGATGGTGCCGTTGTCGGCGGTGGCCCACGTCGCACCGCCGAGCACCGGGCCGTTGTCGATCAGCCATGATGGCCTGTTCCCAGCCGCCAACCTGTCGTTCAACCTCGCCCCGGGCGTGGCCCTGGGCGATGCGGTAAGCATCCTCGAGCGCACCCAGCGCGAACTGGGCATGCCCGACTCGATCAGCGGCAACTTCCAGGGGGCGGCGCAGGCCTTCCAGAGTTCGCTGTCGAGCCAGCCGTGGCTGATCCTGGCTGCGCTGGTGGCGGTGTACATCATTCTGGGGGTGCTCTACGAGAGTTTCGTCCACCCACTGACGATTATCTCCACCCTGCCCTCCGCGGGCCTGGGCGCGCTGATTCTGCTCTGGGCCATGGGCCAGGACTTCAGCATCATGGGGCTGATCGGTGTGGTGCTGCTGATCGGCATCGTCAAGAAAAACGGCATCCTGCTGATCGACTTTGCCCTCGAGGCCCAGCGCCACCACGGCCTCACGCCCGAGCAGGCAATCCACCAGGCCTGCCTGACGCGCTTCCGGCCGATCATCATGACCACCCTCGCCGCCCTGCTCGGCGCAGTGCCGCTGATGTTCGGCTTTGGCACCGGCGCCGAGCTGCGCCAGCCACTGGGCATCGCGGTGGTAGGGGGGTTGTTGGTGAGCCAGGCCCTGACGCTGTTCACCACCCCGGTCATATACTTGGCCCTGGAGCGCCTGTTCCACCGCCGCCGGGCCGCCCAGGCGGCCGCGCCAAGTGCCAGTTGAGACAAGACCATGCGTGTGCTGATCATCGAAGACGAAGAAAAAACCGCCGACTACCTGCACCGCGGGCTGAGCGAGCAAGGCTTTACCGTGGACCTGGCGCGTGACGGTATCGATGGCCTGCACCTGGCCCTGGAAGGCGACTACGCCGTGATCGTGCTCGATGTGATGCTGCCCGGCCTGGACGGCTATGGCGTGCTGCGCGCCTTGCGCGCGCGCAAGCAGACGCCGGTGATCATGCTGACCGCCCGCGAGCGGGTCGAAGACCGCATCCATGGTCTGCGCGAAGGCGCCGACGACTACCTGGGCAAACCCTTTTCGTTCCTCGAATTGGTCGCTCGCCTGCAGGCCCTGACCCGTCGCAGCAGCAGCCATGAACCGTTGCAGATCCAGGTCGCCGACTTGTGGATCGACCTGATGGCGCGCAAGGCCAGCCGCGCCGGCCAGCGCCTGGACCTGACCGCCAAGGAATTCTCGCTGCTCAGTGTGCTGGCCCGCCGCCAAGGCGAAATTCTGTCCAAGACCGCCATCGCCGAGCTGGTCTGGGACATCAACTTCGACAGTGATGCGAATGTCGTCGAGGTGGCGATCAAGCGCCTGCGCGCCAAGCTCGATGGGCCTTTCGACAACAAGCTGCTGCACACCATCCGAGGCATGGGCTATGTCCTGGAAAACCGTGCGGGCTAACTCCATCGCGCTGCGCCTGTCGGCGCTGTTCATCCTGGTGGCGGTGGGGGTGTTTTTGCTGATCGGGTCGGCGTTGTATCGCCAGGTCGACCACAGCCTAGACCTGCTGCCGGCCGCCGAATTGGATGCGCGGTTCAGTGTGCTTGAGTCCACCCTCAACCGCTTCGGCACCGCCGAGCACTGGGCCAAGGTCAGCAACAAGCTCAACCTGCTCAGCGAGGAGGACAAGCGCATCCGCTTCTGGGTGGTCAGCAGCGATCCGGCATACGACTATGGCCACCCCAGCGAACGGGTGCGCGCGTTTGCCGAAGGCCCGCCAGGCATGCGCGACCTGCGCCTGCCAGACCAGCCCTACCCCTACAAAGTCCTGGTCAGCGAGTTGCCGGCCCTGGCCGACCGGCCGCCGCTGCGTTTTCTGATTGGCATCGACACCGAGACCTTCTGGCAGGCGCAACACAGCCTGCTGGTGGCCATCGTCGGCCTGGCGGTGTTCGGTGTGCTGCTGGCGTCGGTGCTCGGCTACTGGGTGGCCCGCATCGGCCTGCGCCCGTTGCTGGCGTTGTCCAACGAAGCCCAGGCACTGGCCCCACCGCGCTTGGACGGGCGCCTGCAGACTCACGATCTGGCCCCGGAACTGGCGCAATTCGCCGGGGCCTTCAACGCCGCGCTCGACCGGGTCAGCCAAGCCTACTCGCGGCTGGAGGCGTTCAACGCCGACGTGGCCCACGAACTGCGCTCGCCGCTGACCAACCTGATCGGCCAGACCCAAGTGGCCCTGACCCGCGGTCGCAGTGCCGAGCACTACTTCGAAGTGCTGCAATCCAACCTTGAAGAACTCGAGCGGCTGCGCAGCATCATCAACGACATGCTGTTCCTGGCCAGCGCCGACCAAGGCAGCAAGGCCACCGCGCTGACCCAGGCGTCGCTGGCTGAGGAAGTGGCGACCACGCTGGATTACCTGGACTACATCCTCGAAGACGCGCAGGTCCGCGTGGAGGTCAGTGGCGATGCTCAGGCACCCATCGAAAAAGCCCAACTGCGCCGCGCGCTGATCAACCTGCTGAACAACGCGGTGCAGCACACCGCGCCCGACCAAGTGATCGAGGTGCGAATCGTAAACGGGCCGGAACAGGTCACCATCGCCGTGAGCAACCCGGGGCCTGCAATCGATGACGCGCACCTGCCGCTGCTGTTCGAGCGCTTCTATCGGGTGGATGCCGCGCGCAGTAACAGTGGTGGCGGCAACCACGGTTTGGGGCTCGCGATCGTCAAAGCGATCGCCCTGATGCATGGGGGCGAGGTTTTTGTGCACAGCGAGGCCGGCGCCAACACTTTCGGCATTCGCCTGCCAAGCGCTCAACGACGCGGGTTTCCAGCAGAAGCCTGAGTGTTCGCGGCATGATCGTTACCTTTTGCGCAACAGTGCTTATCGTACTTCGCTCTGTTTCCAAGGCCATTGAGGAACTAACTTTAGCCCTGTCCTCATTAGCACTTGCATCGCAAGAAGGTAGTTTCAAATGTCCAACAGTATGGGTATTGCCAGCGTCTTCGTCCTGTCTTCCCTGTTGTTGTCGCCCCTGGCCATGGCCGAAGAATCCCCCGCTTTCGTCGCCCGTAATGCCGAGCTCGCCGCGGTCCATCAAGAAGCCCGCGAAGCCGTAGCCGCACAGCAGACCGATGCCGTAAAAGACGCAAACCAGACAGCTTCCAAAGTGTCCAGCGACGTTAATGCCGATAGCTGATCGACCGCTGTACCTGCTCCCGATTTCCCTTGGCTACGCCATGGGCACCGCTGGTGCCGATATGTTAGCCTTTTAAAGCCGCTGCCAATCAGCGGCTTTTTTTATGTGCTTTAACTATCAGCCCCGCTGTAACGTCCCTAATAAAAAAGTTGCACATTCAAAAATAAAAACTGCCCCACCGTCAGACCAAAGGAGCTAGTACCGGTGCCTTCCGCGTTTCGTTTTACCCCGCTGTTCATTGCATTGACTGCAACGATTCCCACCGCCGCCCAGGCAGATGAAGACAAGGCTGATGGCTTCATCGAAGGTTCTTCGTTCAACCTGCATTTTCGTAATGCCTATTTCAACCGCGACAACCACAACGCCGGCGTGCGCGACACCCGCGAGTGGGGCCAGGGCGCGGTTGCACGCTTCGAGTCCGGCTATACCCCGGGCGTGATCGGCGTTGGCGTGGACGCCCATGCCATGCTGGGCCTCAAGCTCGACGGCGGTGGCGGCCATGCCGGCACCAGCATTCTGCCGACGCATGTGAAGGACGACGGCGAACTGGGCGCGGCCCCGCATTCGTTCTCTACCGCAGGCGCGGCGCTCAAGCTCAAAGCCTTTGACACTGAGCTCAAAGCCGGTGACCTGTTCCTCACCAACCCAGTGATCGCTGGCGGCGAAACCCGCATGCTGCCGCAGACCTTCCGCGGTGTAAGCCTGACCAACACCAGCGTCGACGGCCTGCTGCTCGAAGGCGGCCAAGTCAGCTTCACCAAGCCGTACAACCAGAGCGGCCACCGCCGCATCGACACCTATTACGGCTCGCTGGACGAACATGACAAGAGCAAGCACCTGAACTGGGCGGGCGCGTCCTGGAGCGGCACGGAAAACATCACCGCCAACCTTTACGCTGCCGAGCTGAAGGACATCTGGAACCAGTACTACGCTGATTTTGACTACACCTACGTGGTCAACGACCTGGTCAGCCTCAACCCGGGCGTGCACTTCTATCACACCCAGGACACCGGCCAGGCCCTGCTGGGCAAGATCGACAACAACACCTACAGCGTGCATTTCACCGTCAACGCCGGCTTCCACAGCGTCACGGCCGCCTACCAGCGGGTCAACGGCGATACACCGTTCGACTACATCAACCTGGGCGACAGCGTGTACCTGGACAACTCGCGCATGTACTCGGACTTCAACGCCCCCAACGAGCGTTCGTGGAAGCTGCAGTACGGCTATGACTTCGCCGGCCTGGGCGTCCCCGGCCTGAGCACGACGCTGTCGTATTCGCGTGGCGAGGCAGACCTGACCAAGGCTGATCAGGGCAACACGCACTACGACTACTACCGCGCCGATGGCAAGAACGCCATGCACTGGGAGCGTGACCTGGACGTGAAATACGTGTTCCAGGAAGGCGACTTCAAGGACCTTTCGGTGCTGGTGCGTTATGCCGCACACCGTGGCAGCCAGGGTTATGCGTCGATCGACAGCAGCAGTGACAACGATGAACTGCGCGTGATCGTTGATTACCCGCTGAACGTGTTCTGACCCGCTCCTAGTTTCATTGACTTAGCGCAGACCCGGTGGGAGCGGGCTTGCCCCGCGAACACCGGCGCAGCCGGTGCCAGGCACCGCATGAGGCCATTCGCGGGGCAAGCCCGCTCCCACCGGATTGAAGGCAGGCTTGCGACCACTGTTCTCTGCACCACCACGCGATTCCGTCGGACAAATCTTGTCCGACAATCCCCTCTTCCCTAGAATGTCGCCGCCGCGAATGGCCCTGCCTCAGCAGTAGCGAGCATGCTCACCCGATCACCGCGTTTCGCACTCTACAGGTCGCACCCCGAGCTGATCCTCAACCTGGGCAGTTGCCTCGCCGTGCTCGCCATCGTGGCCATCGTCAGCTACCTGCTGGCCCGTGAGCGCGACAGCGTCGAGCTGTCGGCCATCCGTTCTTCCAACAACATCGTCCAGCTGATCGAAAGCGATATTCTGCGCAATGCCGAACTCTACGATCAGTCGTTGCAAGGGCTGATCTGGGCAGTCGGGCGCAAGGAGCTGCCTGAAGTGCCTGGCGTGTTGCGCCAGCGGCTGTTGTTCAATGAAGCCTTCGTCGACCGCAAACGCGGTGACGTACTCTGGCTGGACAAGCAAGGTAACGTGGTGGGCGATTCCACCAGCGCCATACCGCGCCAGGCCAACTTCGCCGACACCGGTGTGTTCAAGGCCCATCAACACAACGCCAACCTCGGCATGCTGGTCGGCCCGCCGTTCAAGGCCAAGTTGGGCGACCTGGACTGGTGCATCAGTTTCAGCCGGCGCATCCCCGGCCCAGACGGCGAATTCGCCGGCCTGGCAGCGGGGGCCCTGCGCCTCTCGTACTTCAGCGAATTGTTCAAGCGCCTGGACATCGGCGATGACAGCAGCATCAACCTGTTCAATACCGACGGCCAGTTGCTGGCCCGCCAGCCGACCCGCCCGCAAGACCCGCTGATCGGCACCAATTACGCCGAGCGGCCCAACTTCAAGCGCATCCTTGGCGAGCGCAGTGGCAGCTTCACAGCCCTCTCTGCCACCCACGGCACCTCGCGCATGTACACCTTCGCCCGGGTCGCCGACCTGCCGCTGATCGTGTTGGTGGTGCACTCGGCCGACGAGGTGTTCCAGTCGTGGCGGCGCACTGCGATTCTGGTCAGCGTGGCCACCGGCGTGCTGTGCATCGGCATCCTCTGGCTAACCTTGCTGCTGGGCCGCGAGCTGCGCCGCCGGCACGAGGCCGAGCAAGGCCTGGCCACCCTGGCCGCCACCGACAGCCTGACCGGCCTGGCCAACCGCCGCCGGCTGGACCAGGTGCTGCGCCAGGAGTGGGCACGCGCGCAGCGCAACCACAAACCGTTGGCCGTGCTGATGGTGGATGTGGACCATTTCAAGGCGTTCAACCAGCGCCACGGCCACGCGGGTGGTGACCATGCTTTGCGCGAAGTGGCGAAGTGCATCGAGGGGTGCATCAGGCGCCCGGCGGACCTGGCGGCACGCTATGGCGGGGAGGAATTTCAGGTGATATTGCCAGAAACCGATCTGGCCGGCGCCACCCTGCTGGCCGAACGCATTCGGGCCAGCGTCGCGGCCCTGGCGCCGTTTGCCAATGACACCCGTGCCGTCACGGTCAGCATCGGCATCGGCCTGTACGAAGCAAACCCCCAGCACGATCTGGCGAGCGTGCTGGGGGCTGCGGATGAGGCGCTCTACCGGGCCAAGGCCAACGGCCGTAACCGGGTAGAAGGGCCTGGCGACTAGGAGCGAGCGCGGGCGGCGTTACGCAGCGCTTTCACCTGGTCGTGGTTACGTTGCACGCCTTGCAGTTGTTTTTCCACCAGGGTATAGCTTTGATCGCTGGCGGTACGGCCCAGTTTGACCAGTTTCTCGCGGGCTTCCTTGTAGGCTTTCAGGGCATGGTCCTCGCCCCGCTCTACTTCGTTCAACACGGCCTCTTCATCCTTGCCGGTGACCATCGCCTTGAGGTTGACCCAACCACGGTGCAGGTCGCCGCTGATGCTGGTGGAAGTCTCAGGGTCGCCACCCAGGCGGCGCACTTCGCTTTGCAGTTCACCGGCGGCATTGGCGCACTCACCGGCGCGCTGCACGAAGAAGGCCTTCAGCTCTGGGTTCTTGACGTCATCGGCCGACGACTTGAAGCCTTTTTCGCCATCCTTGCTGTATTCGATCAGGTCGTTGAGCACATCAATTACGTCTTTGTTGGGGTTGCTCATTTCACGAACTCCTTGGCAGGTGATAGTCATCTGTAATGGAGCAGCGTTCGTGCCAACCTTAGAAAGAAAAATAAATCGTTATAAATCAATATGTTAAATAATGAGAAGAATGTACTCGAAGCGGCGTTCTGCATGATTGCCGCTTGGGCCTTCGTGCAGATTGCAGTATGGTCGGCGCTTTTGGACTGCCAGGTGCGTCGATGAAACCGGAAACCCTCGAACTGCTGGTCACCCGGACCATGCCCTTTGGCAAATACCAAGGCCGGATCATCGCCGACCTGCCGGGTGACTACTTGGCCTGGTTCGCGCGCAAAGGCTTCCCGGCTGGGGAATTGGGCGGGTTATTGGCGTTGATGCATGAAGTCGATCACAACGGGCTGATGGACTTGCTAGAGCCGTTGCGGCAAAAGCATCGGCGCTAATAGCGCCTCATTCGGTGCTGTAGGAGCAGCCTTGCGCTGCAAAGAGGCCATTACCACCGTAGCCTCTCTACAGCCAAACCGGCCTCTTCGCAGCACAAGGCTGCTCCTACACAGTACGCGACGGGGTGGGGCTAGACTTTCACCGGCGCGACGGCCAGTTCCACCTGCTCGCTCTTCTTGATCACCGCATACACCACGGCCGTCAGCAAGCTGCCGGCGACGATCGCTAGCAGGTACAGCAACGCATGGTTGATGGCATTGGGGATCAGCAGCACGAACAGGCCACCGTGCGGCGCCATCAGCTTGCAGCCGAAGTACATCGACAGTGCACCGGTCAAGGCCCCCCCAGCGACACTCGCCGGGATCACCCGTAGCGGGTCCTTGGCGGCAAACGGGATGGCACCTTCAGAGATGAAGCACAGCCCCAGTGCCAACGCGGCCTTGCCCGCCTCGCGCTCACTCTGGGCGAACTTGCGCCGGGCGAGGAAGCTGGCAATGCCCAGGCCGATGGGCGGCACCATGCCAGCGGCCATGGTCGCCGCCATGGGGGCATAGCTCGATGAGGCCAGCAGGCCCACCGAGAAGGCGTAGGCGGCCTTGTTGATCGGGCCGCCCAGGTCGACGCACATCATACCGCCGAGTACCAACCCCAGCAGGATGGCATTGGTGGTGCCCATGCTGTCGAGGAACTGCGTCAGCCCTTCGAGCATGGCCGCCACCGGCTGGCCAACCACGTAGATCATCACCAGGCCCGTGAACAAGCTGGCCAACAGCGGAATGATCAGGATCGGCTTGAGCGCCTCCAGGCTGCTCGGCAAGCGTGCCCAGCGGGCAATGGCCTTGGCGCTGTAGCCGGCGAGAAAGCCGGCGATGATGCCGCCGATGAAGCCCGCGCCCAGGGTGCTGGCCAGCAACCCACCAATCATGCCGGGCGCCAGGCCTGGGCGGTCGGCGATCGACCAGGCGATGTAGCCGGCCAACAGCGGCACCATCAGTTTGAACGCTGCCTCGCCGCCAATCTGCATCAACGCTGCCGGCAAGGTGCCCGGCTCTTTGTAAGCCTCGATGCCGAACACGAACGACAAGGCGATCAGCAGGCCACCCGCCACCACCATCGGCAGCATGAACGACACCCCGGTGAGCAGGTGCTTGTACACGCCGGTCTTTTCACCCTTGCCGGAAGCGGAGGCCGCCGCGGCATCTGCAGCGTTCTCGACCTTGCCTTCAGCCCGGGCCTTGTCCAGGGTGGCGCGTGCCTGCTTGAGGGCGATGCCGGTGCCGCAGCGGTAAATGCGCTTGCCGGCAAACCGTGCGGTGGGGACTTCGATGTCGGCGGCCAGCAGCACCACGTCGGCTTCGGCGATGGCTTGGCCGGACAGCGGGTTGCGTGCCCCCACCGAGCCCTGGGTCTCCACGGTGAGTTGATAGCCCTGCTGCTGCGCGGCCTGCTGCAAGGCTTCGGCAGCCATGAACGTGTGCGCGACGCCGGTCGGGCACGCCGTGACCGCGACAATCCGCACGCCAGCGCCACTCAACGCTGCCGGGCTGTCGGGCGTATCCACCAACAACTGGGCGTTGGCCGCCGCCTCGTCGAGGAACCCCTCACGGTCGGCCAGGGCCTGGGACGGTGTGCTCTGGTACACGCGCTTGCCGACGAAGCGGGCCAGGTCGATTGGCCCGGTGCTGACTACCAGTACCCAATCGGCCTCGGCGAGCTGGGCTGCCGTCAGTTGCCGCTCGGGGTGCTCGGCGTCCTGCACCTCGACACGGGTGCTCCAGCCACGGCGCTGCGCAGCTGCCGCCAGCAAGCGCGCGCTCAGCACACTGGACACCTGGCCGTTGGGGCAGGCGGTGACAATGGCAATGTTCATCGGCAACCCTCTTGTTGTTCTGTCAGTTGCACGCCGGCTTCAAGGCGTGCCAGTTGCTCGCGGTCACGTATGCCAAAGCCGACCTGGGTCACGGCCTGGGCGGCAATGGCGGTAGCGCGGCTCAAGGTCTGCGCGGGTGCATCGCCACGCAACAGGCCATCGACCATGCCAGCCACCAGCGAATCCCCCGCCCCCACGGTGCTGGCCACCCGCACCGTGGGCGGCTGGGCATGCAGGGCGAGGTCGCGGGCGAACCAACTGACGCCGTGCTCGCCGGCCGACACCACCACATGCTCGATACCGCTGGCCAGCAGCCGCTCGGCAGCCGCGCGTTGCTGCGCTGGGGTTTGTACGGCCAGGCCTAGCACCTCGCCCAATTCCTCGGTGTTGGGCTTGACCAGCCAAGGCGCGCTTTGCAGGCCGACGCGCAAGGCTTCGCCGCTGCTGTCGAGGGCGACCTTGAGGCCTTGGGATTTAAGTTGATCGAGCAACTGGCGGAACCATTCGAGGCTGATACCCCGTGGCAGGCTGCCGGCCACCACTACCGCGTCATGCCCTGGCGCGATCTGTTCCAGCTGCCGCAGCAACGCGGTACGGGCGGCTTCATCGACTTCTGGCCCCTGGCCGTTGATATCGGTCACGCGACCGTCAGCTTCGACCAGCTTGATGTTGCTGCGCGTTTCGCCTGGCACGCGGACAAAACAGTCGGCAAAACCACGCCAGGCGATCAAGGCCTCGAACGGCTGCAGGTTGTCCTGCCCAAGAAAGCCGCCCACGGTGACGCTGTGGCCAAGGTCGGCCAAGACCTGGGCAACGTTCAGCCCTTTGCCCGCCGCATCGCTGTGCTGGGCCTGGCTGCGGTTGACGTGCCCCGGGCGCAAGGTATCGAGGCTGATGGTGATGTCCAGCGCCGGGTTCAGGGTAAGGGTGAGGATCTTGGCCATCAGTAACGCTCCACCAGCGCGCGAACCGCCGCGGCGCTGTCTTGTTGCAAGG
Source organism: Pseudomonas sp. PAGU 2196 (assembly GCF_022179005.1). Taxonomy (NCBI): domain Bacteria; kingdom Pseudomonadati; phylum Pseudomonadota; class Gammaproteobacteria; order Pseudomonadales; family Pseudomonadaceae; genus Pseudomonas; species Pseudomonas sp. PAGU 2196. Next base: position 38,869 of record NZ_BNTL01000012.1, read on the forward strand.
CTTCGCGCGCCAGGGCGCGGGCCGTTTGGTGATCGGCCTGGCGAACCAGGGCTTTGACTTCGGCAATGCTGCGGGCGGCGACGCTCAACTCGTCAACATCCAGGCCAAGCAGCACAGCCACCGCCTGCGGGTCGGCGGCCAGCTCACCGCACACGCCCACCCACTTGCCTTCGGCATGGGCAGCGCGCACGGTCATGTCGATCAGGCTCAATACGGCCGGGTGCAGGCCGTCGGCCTGGGCCGACAGGCTCGGGTGGCCACGGTCGATGGCCAGGGTGTATTGGGTCAGGTCGTTGGTGCCGATGCTGAAGAAGTCCACTTCGCGGGCCAACTGCGGCGCCAGCAGGGCTGCCGAGGGCACTTCGACCATGATCCCCAGTTGCAGGTCGGCCACGGGGATTTCCAAACGCAGGCGCTCGACCATGGCCCGCGCTTCACGCCATTCGTGCACCTGGCCGACCATCGGGAACATGATCCGCAGCGGGCGCTGGTCAGCGGCGCGCAGCAAGGCGCGCAACTGGTCTTCCATGACCTGCGGGCGCTGCAAGGTCAAACGCACGCCGCGCACGCCGAGAAAAGGGTTGTCTTCGGCAGCGATCGGCCAGTACGGCAGCGGCTTGTCGCCGCCGACATCCAGGGTGCGCACCACCAGGGGCCGGCCACCCAGGCCATCGAGCACGCGGCGGTACTCGGCCTCTTGGGTAGCGACGTCGGGGGCCTGGGGGTGGGCCATGAAGATCAGTTCGGTGCGCAGCAGCCCGACGCCTTCCGCGCCCTGCTCCACCACCTTGTCGATACCGCTGCTCTCACCGATGTTGGCGAAAACCTCGACGGCATGGCCATCGCGGGTGACTGCCGGCTCATGGCGATGGGCCCAGGCTGCCTGCAAGCGCTGTTCGCGCTGGTCGCGCTCGGCCAGGGCACGCTGCAGCTCGGCGGCCGCCGGCGCAACACTGACCACACCGCGTTGCCCATCGAGCAGCAATGGCGTGCCGGCCTCGAGCAGCAGAATCGACGCACCGGCGCCGACCACTGCCGGGATGCCCAGGGCGCGGGCGACAATGGCGCTGTGGGCCGTCGCGCCGCCTTGGGCGGTGACGATACCGGCGACCCGGCTCGGGTCCAGCCTGGCCACATCGGAAGGGCCGACCTCGGTCATCACCAGCACATAGGGCTGTTCGGGCTCGACCTGCGCCTGCACGCCGCACAACTGGGCCAGCACGCGCCGGCCGATGTCGCGCAGGTCAGCGGCCCGTTCGGCGAGCAAGGCGTCATGCAGCGACTCTTGCTGCCGGGCAGCTGCCTCGATCACGGCCATCCACGCCGCCGGGGCGCTTTCGCCCTGGGCCAGGCGCTGCTCGACATCGTCGGCCAACGCCGGGTCGGCGAGCATCTCTTGGTGGGTGACGAAGATCTCGCCGATGGCCTTGTCGCTGCGCTGTACCAAGTTGTGCAGCTCGCTGTTCACCGTTGCCAAGGCCTTGCGCAGCTTGGCCCGTTCCTGGGCGAGGGATTCGCCGCGCAGGGGGTAATCAATGTCGCGCTCGACGCAGACGTGCGCCGGGCCACTGGCAATCCCAGGCGCCGCGCCCACACCCTGGATCCGGCTGCCTGCGGCGGGTGCCTGAAGCACTTCGAGTGGCAGGCTGGCTAGCGGTGCGGAGCTTTGTGGCAGCGGCTCGACGTCCTCGCCCAAGCCCGCTTCGATGGCCGCCAGCAGCGCTGGCAAGGCATCGGCGGCGATGGCCGGTTCGGCAATCAGTTCCAGCTCCTGGCCACGGCGGGCGCCGAGGCTTAGCAGCTTGCTAAGGCTCTTGACCGACACCGCTGGCTGCGCGCTGTCGGTCAGCCGCACACGGATTTCGCCCTCGAAGCCTTTGGCCAGTTGCGCCAGCACCTTGGCCGGGCGGGCATGCAAACCATGGGGGTTGGCCAACACGATGCGCGCGCTGGGCCAATCCGCCGGCGCCTCACCGCCCAGCACCTGCAGCACCGCACGGCTGCTGGTAGCCTGGTAGAGCATCTGCCCGCGCCCTTCGATCAGCACTTCGCACAAGCGCTCGAGCAAAGCCTGATGAGCGGCGCCGAGGCTGGCCAGGCAGAACAGGCCGTTGAGCGGTTGATCGCGATAGCGCAGCGGTTGCTGCGGGGTGATGAACGACAGGCCCGGCTGACGCACCTGGCGCTCGCTGTGCAGCCACCACAGGCCCTCGCCCAGTGGCAAAGGCTCGGCCTGCTGCAGCACGGCGGCAAAGCCATTTTCGACGCAACCGGCGCGCTGCAGCAGGCGCGCACCACGCCAGGCCAGCTCGTCGAAATCTTCGGCCGGCAGGTTCAAGCCAACCAGCTGCGCATCCAACGCCAACGCCTGTGGCGCGCCTTGCAACAGTTTGAGCAAGGCGTCGGCAGAGCTGGCCCGGCGCAGCGCCTCAGCCAGGTCGGTCTCGCCCAGCGCACGGGTCAGCAATTGCAGCAGGCGCAGGTGTTCATCGGAACGGGCGGCGATGCCGATAGCCAGGTAGACCCTTTGGCCATCGCCCCAGTCCACCCCTTCGGGGAACTGCAGCAAGCGCACACCGGTGGTGTGGACCAGGTCGCGGGTCTGCGGCGTGCCATGCGGGATGGCAATGCCCTGCCCGAGGAAGGTCGAGCCTTGCGCCTCGCGGGCCTGCAGGCCCGCAAGGTAGCCCTCGGCGACCAGGCCGTCGGCCACCAGCTGATCTGCCAGCAGGCGCAAGGCCTCGGCCTTGTCCGCGGCCTTCTGGCCCATGGCTATTTGCCCTGTGGCGAGCTCGAGCATGCCCTTCTCCTTTTGCAGTACCCAGGTGGGGTACTGAGGTATTGTTGTCGAAAATGGCCAGTTGAACAGCCTTGCGCAGATGGCAGCCGAGGCAGAAAATTTGGCAGCTGAAACGATTAATCTGACCAGGCGGCCACGTTACTCGATAATCTCCCGAGGAAAAAGCCCCATCCTGTCGGACAATTGCGACAATGGTCGTCTGCGCGCGAGCGCAGCTCCGGGTCAAACTATCCGGTCTGGCCTCGCAGCCAGCCCCGGTAATAACAAGGAAAATTCGGTGAAACTCAGCGATATCGCCCGTCTGGCCGGTGTGTCCGTGACCACTGCCAGCTACGTCATCAATGGCAAGGCCGAACAGCAGCGCATCAGCAGCAGCACTGTCGAGCGCGTGCGCGCAGTGGTCGAGGCCCATGGCTTCACGCCCAACCCGCAAGCCGCCGGCCTGCGCAGCCGGCATACCCGCACATTGGGCTTCATTCTCCCGGATCTGGAGAACCCCAGCTACGCCCGCATCGCCAAGCAGCTCGAGCAAGGCGCCCGGGCCCGTGGCTATCAGCTGCTGATTGCCAGCAGCGATGACCAGCCGGACAGCGAGCGCCAACTGCAGCAACTGTTCCGCGCCCGTCGTTGCGATGCCCTGTTCGTCGCCAGCTGCTTGCCTGTGGAAGACGACAGCTACCGTGAGCTGCAAGACAAGGGCCTGCCGGTGATCGCCATCGACCGTCGCCTGGACCCCGCACACTTCTGCTCGGTGATCAGCGATGATCGCGACGCCAGCCGTCAGCTGGCCGCCAGCCTGCTCAGCGCAGCCCCGCGCAGCATCGCCCTGATTGGCGCCCGCCCGGAGCTTTCGGTCAGCCAGGCTCGTGCCGGCGGCTTCGACGAAGCCCTGCAAGGCTATGCAGGTGAGGTGCGCCGTTATCAGGGTGAGGCGTTCAGCCGTGAATGCGGTCAGCGCCTGATGCAGCAACTGATCGACGAACAGGGTGGCCTGCCGGATGCCCTGGTAACCACCTCCTACGTGCTGCTGCAGGGCGTGTTCGACACCTTGCAGGCGCGCCCCGCCGACTCGCGCCAGCTGCAGTTGGGCACCTTCGGTGACAACCAGTTGCTCGACTTCCTGCCGCTTCCGGTCAACGCCATGGCCCAACAGCACGGGCTGATCGCCGCCACTGCGCTAGAGCTGGCCCTGGCAGCTATCGAGGAGGAGCGTTACGAGCCCGGCGTGCACGCCATCGGTCGAACCTTCAAGCAACGTATCCCAGCGGCCTGAACATGCGCCTGATCGACACCCACACCCACCTGGACTTCCCCGACTTCGACGCCGACCGCTCGCGCCTGCTGGCCAATGCGGCGGCGCGCGGGGTGGAACGCATGGTGGTGCTGGGGGTGTATCAGGCGAATTTCCAGCGGGTGTGGGACCTGGCCTGCGCCGACACGCGTGTGGCTGCTGCCCTGGGCTTGCATCCGGTTTACCTGGGCCAGCATCGCCCAGAACACCTTGCCCAGCTGCGCGACTGGCTGGAGCGCCTGCGCGGCGACCCGCGCCTGTGCGCCGTGGGTGAGTTCGGGTTGGATTACTACCTGGAAGCATTGGACAAGGATCGCCAGCAGGCACTGTTCGAAGCACAACTGCAAATGGCCTGCGATTTCGAGCTGCCGGCCTTGCTGCATGTGCGCCGCAGCCATGCCCAGGTGATCGCCACGCTCAAGCGCTACAAGCCGGCCCGGGCTGGGGTCATCCATGCCTTTGCAGGCAGCTATGAAGAGGCGCGCGAGTACATCAAGCTCGGTTTCCGCCTGGGGCTTGGCGGGGCGGCTACCTGGCCGCAGGCAGTGCGCTTGCGCAAGACCCTTGCCCGGCTGCCGCTGGAAAGCGTAGTGCTGGAGACCGACGCGCCAGACATGGCCCCGGTGATGTACCCCGGGCAGCGTAATAGCCCGGAACACCTGCCGGAGATTGCCGCAGCGCTGGCTGAGGTGATTGGCATAGAGGTGGACGTGTTGGCTGACGCCAGCAGCAAGAATGCCTGTGAGTTATTTGGCTGGTAGCTGACTGCGGTGGCCTGCCCCGGCGCTATTCAGCTGTAGGAGCAGCCTTGCGCTGCGAAGAGGCCATTACCGCCACAGCCTCTTTACAGCCAAACCGGCCTCTTCGCAGCACAAGGCTGCTCCTACAGAGATAGCCTCATTAAACCCTGAACGCCCCAATCAACCGTTTCAACTCCACCACCTGAGCAGACATTGCCCGGCTAGCCTCCTCGGTCTGGCAGGCTCCTTGGGTGGTGTCCTGCGCGGCGCTGTTGATCGCCACGATGTTCTGGTCGATGTCATGCGCCACGGCGGTCTGCTGCTCCACGGCAGCGGCAATCTGCTGGTTCTGCTCGACGATACTGCCCACCGCACCCAAAATATTGCCCAACGCCTGCTGCACCTGGCGCGTTTCATCGACGGTGCCAGCGGCCATCTGGTGGCTGCTGCCCATGGCGCTGACCGCCGCTGCGACCCCCTCCTGCAAGCGCTGAATCATCTGTGCGATCTCTGCAGTCGAGTCCTGGGTGCGCCTGGCCAATGTGCGCACTTCATCGGCGACCACCGCGAAGCCTCGGCCTTGCTCCCCGGCGCGCGCTGCCTCGATCGCGGCGTTGAGTGCCAGCAGGTTGGTCTGCTCGGCAATGCTGCGGATCACTTCAAGCACCCGCCCGATTGCCTGGCTGTCACTGGCTAGCTGATTGATGGCCACCACGCTCTGGTCGATCTCGGCAGCCAGCCGGTCGATGCTGCCTTGCTGGCGTTGCACCAGGCCGCGGCCACTGGCGCTTTCATGGTTGACCTGCTGCGCACCATCGGCCGCCAGCGCCGCGCTGCGTGCGACCTCCTGGGCAGTGGCGCTCATCTGGTTCATGGCCGTGGCCACTTGCTCGATCTGCTCACGCTGGCCACTGACCGCCTGGTTGCTCCGCACTGACACCGCCAACACTTGGCTGGCCTGTTCTTCGACGGCCACCACGGTGCGGCCAACCTGGTCGATCAGGCCACGGATACGCTGCACGGTGTCGCTAAAACCTTGCCCCAGCTCGCCCAACTCGTCGCGGCTGCGGGCCTGGAAGCTAACCGTCATGTCGCCGTCGGCGACCTTGCCCATCGCCTTGCCGAGCTGGCGCAGGGTCGCCCGGGTCGAGACGTAGAACCCGCTGTACAGGTACACAATCAGCGCGAACACACCGGCCAGCACCGCCACCAGGCCGATCATGCGCCATTGTTGCTCGCCCAGCCGGTTCTGCAGTTGGCCCTGCAGGTGCATGAGAATGGCCTCGTTGAGGCGGTAGGTGTGCCCCATCAGCTCATGGGTTTGCTGATAGAACTCAGGCCAGGGCGCGTCCAAAGTCTCGGCCACCACCACCTGCGTTTCGAATAACGCGGCGGCCTGCCTGACCGTCGCCTGGCTGGCCTGGGCGCTGCTGGCCAGGGCCGCTTTGGCCGCGGGGTCACTGCCCAGGGCGTCCTCCAAACGCAGTGCGTAGTCGGTGGCCAGGCGCTCGAGGCGCTGCAGCAAATCTTCGAAGCGCGCGCTGCCGGACGAATCCATGAAGCCACGCCCAAGGGCAATGGCCCCCATCGCCTGCCCGTCCGCCAGGGCCTGGGTGACCTGCGCCGTCGCCACACCAAGCAGGTCGTTCAGTTGCCGCACCGAGGTTTGGCTGTCCTGGCTCAGGCCAGATTGGCTGGCCACCAGGCGGGTCAGCACCTGGGCCTGGGCGAGCAAGGCGTCGAACAACGCCGTTTTGTTCTGCAGCGAGGACTCTTCGCGGGCGCGGGCAAAGGCATCGGCCAAGTCCTCGCGCTTGGCTTCCAGCTGCGGGTCGTCGCTATGCAGTGCCTGGAGATGCTCCTGCACGTTGCCCTGCAACGCAGCAATACGGGATTCGACATCACCGGCCTGGCCCGACTGGCCGATCACGGCATTGATCTGCAGGAGGCTGCCCAGGGCTTCGAAGCCTGCGCGCAGGGCCAGGCTTTCGCGCAGGGGGGCGATGCCCTGCAGCTCGGCGCGGGTGGCCTGAAACTGCTGGTATGCATCGCGTACCAGGTAACCGCTGATGACCAGCATGGGCAGGAAAAACAGGACGCTGACAACGCTGAACTTCTGACCGAAGCTCAGCCGGTTCATCAGTGCGATGGCCGGATAAAGCAGACGCTTCACGGGGCACCTCCTTGGATTCTTATTGTTCTACGGGGTAGCACAGTGCCACGTGTATACCGCAGATCGAATCGGAGGTTTGTAACTTATGGTTAAGCCCCGGTAGGAGCAGCCTTGT
>NZ_BNTL01000012.1:46017-134172 GCF_022179005.1 Pseudomonas sp. PAGU 2196
CAAGGCTGCTCCTACAGGGCGCGTGTTCCGGCGGTGAGGTCAGACCAGCACCGTCCACAACGCAAACGCGGCGTACCACAGCACCGCGCAGCGCAGCAGCAATTCCCAAAGGCTGTCCAGCCGGCTTAGGCCACGCTGGCTGTCTTCTTCCTCGGGGATATCGTCGGCAATGCGCCCAACCCTGGCCACTAGGTGGCCGGCGCTGATGTGCCAGTTAAGGAGCTCGTGCAGCATCACGCGGGTCACCGCGACGAAGTTGCCGACCAGCGCGAAGCTCAAGGCCATCACCCGCACCGGAAGCCAATCCATGATGTGCCGCAGTTGCTCGGCACGCGCTTTGAGCGCGGGCTGCTTGCTGTGCTCGCCGCACAGCGCCAGCAGGCGATAGGCCAAGGCAGCGCCTGGGCCGAGCACGAAATACCAGAAGATCACGGCGAAGAAGCTCTGGTAGGCCTGCCACAGCAGGTAACCCTGCACCCGCACCAGCAGGCTGTGAGGCTCGTCGGCCACCAGGCCCAGGTCGCGCTCGGCCACGTGCAGGGCGGCCTGATCGTCACCCCGCCGCCAGGCATCGCGAAACGGCCCCAGCGCCGCTTTCGCATCGCCGCGGCCCAGGCTGTAGATCAACACCAGCAGGTGCACCGGCAATGCCAGCAGGCCATAGGCGACGGGCTCCAGCACATGCAGCAGCAAGGCCAGCACCGCTACCGGCGCCAGCACCAGAATGGCCAACGTCCACCACGGCTGCACCTTGCCGCTGCGCTCCAGGCGCACCAGTTCACCGAGGAAAAAACCATCGCGCTGTATTCGATGGCGCAGTGCCGAGAACTTCTCGACCCACAGCGCCAGCAGCAAAACCAGAAAACTCATGAGTTGTCCTCGTTATCCTTCACGGTTTGGCGATAGCGGCCCCAGTCGAAGGCCGGACCTGGGTCGGTTTTGCGCACCGGTGCTATGTCGCTGTGGCCCTGGATGCGTTCAAGGCTGATGACCGGCCAGGCGTCGCGGATCTGCCGGGTCAACTGCGCCAGCGTGGTGTACTGGGCATCGGTGTATGGCAGGTCGTCAGTGCCTTCGAGTTCGATGCCGATGGAGAAGTCGTTGCAGCCCTCGCGCCCGTCGAAGCACGAGACACCGGCATGCCAGGCGCGGTCGAGCAACGACACGAACTGGGTGACGGCGCCATCGCGCTCGACGAACAGGTGCGCCGAAACCGTCAGGTGGCAGATGCTCTGGAAATAGGGATGTTCATGGGCGTCCAGGCGGTTCTGGAAGAATGCCTGAACCTTGCCGGTGCCGAAACACGCCGGCGGCAAGCTGATGTTGTGAATCACCAGCAGGGAGATCGACTCGCCCTCGGGGCGCGCGTTGAAGTTCGGCGACGGGCAGTGGGTGATTCCGTGGAACCAGCCGGTGGCACGGTCCAATTGCATGGGGCAGATCCTGAAAAAACGCCGGGTACAGAGCAGCAGTATGCCCTGCGTCCGCGGCCGTTTGCATGTGAATCATTGTAATGATGACTCAATGGACCTGCTGTTGCCGCAGCCCTTCGAGCACCGACTCCAGCGCCCGCTCGAACAGCGCGCCGTCATCGAGCACCCGCACCTCTCCCCGGTGCAGCGCCTGGGCGAGGCTGCCGGTGTTCCACTCACGCACTTTCATGCCCGTGCGATTGGCGAACACCAGCCGATCGTTGCTGTCGATGCGTGCCACCAGCTTGCAGCGCAATGGGTCGTCTTCATCGAACACCTCGACCCAGCTGCCGATACGCAGGCGCTGCACCTGGCGCAATGCCGAGGCATTGCCGTCGACAAGGTGCAGGGGGGCGCAGGCGGGCTCTTCGGCAAGGGCCAGCACGATGTCCTCGTCCACCAGCACCTCGTCGAGCACGGGCGGGCCATCGGCCCTGTGCCCTTCGGACGCCGAGCAAGCGCGCAGGTGCAATTGCTCAAGCTGCTGGAAGAAGTCACGGGTGGCGGTGGAGTCCAGCGCCACGCCTGCCAGGCCTTCGCGCAAGGCCTTGAGCAGGCCGGGCACCTGTTGCAGCAGTTGCTGACAGGCCTGCGGGTCGTGGTGCGGGGCGATACTGGCGAGCAGCGTGTCCAGGGTGGCCAGGGCGTTGCGCCATGCCTCGGACCCTTCGCCCTGCTTGAGCCAAGCCAGCAGCAGCACCTGGCTCCAGGCCTGCACCAGCATCTGCACCACCACGTGCGGCAGCACCCGCCCGCGCAGACGCTGGTTGAGCACCTGCTGCACCTGCTGCCGGGCCTGCAGGGTTCGCGCCCGGCCCTCTTCGGCGTCGCGGGTACGCTGTTCGAGTAATTCGTGGCGGCGCCGCTCGTCCTGGCTGAAGGCGAGAAACTCGTCGAGCAGCTCGGCGAACAGGCAGGCGTCATCGGTGAAGTCGTTGAGCAGACGCTGAACGATACGCTCCACCCGTACATGCAAACTGTCGCGCAGCCCTTCGGCGCTGCTCTGCCAACCGATCGCGGCACCCGCGATCTCGTTGAGCAAGCGCCGGGCCGGGTGGCTGGGGCGGCTGAACAGCCCCTTGTCGAGCAGCGCGACCTTGAGCAGCGGGATGTGCAAACGCGCGATCAATGCCCGTAGGCTGGCGGGCAAGTTGTCGTCGTTGTGGATGAAATCGAACAGCAGGCCGATCAGGTTGATCATGTCTTCGTCGGCCGTAGCAATGCGCCGACGCGTGCCACTGCGCACACTGACGCGCAACAACAGTTGTTCCAGCTGTTGGCCAAGCGCGAAGTCATCCGCCGCCTGCGTGGCGGGCACATAGTGCTGCAGGTGCGAAAGCAGGCGCAGCAGGTCGGCGGTGCTGATCGGCTGGGCAGCAGCCACCCGCTGCAAACGCGGCGCGATTTGCCCGCGCGCGGGGGCCAGAAGCGTTTGCAGTGAAGCAAAATACGCTTGCCCGGCACTGTCCGCACCCAGCGCCCCTTGCGCCTCCAGGCTGGATGGCCGGCGCCCGGCGCTCAGGCACCGATCCTCGGCGCGCCGACGCGGCGCAGGCTGCAGTTCGGGCAGCACACCGGCCGCCGCCAGCAGCTGGTTAGCCTCTGCGTAGAGCACCTCTACATCACGCAACACGTAGCGTTCAAACAGCTTCAAGAGGATCAGCTTGACCCGCAGGCCGACCCCCAGGTTGCGGCCCGCTTCGAGGAAATAGCCGCACAGCGCAGCGGGGCCCAGGGGGTTTTGCTGCTCGCCCACCGGGCGATCGAGCAATGCCTGCAAGCGCAAACCCAGTTGCTGCAGGGCAAGGCCGTCACGCGAGAGCACCCGCGCGACCATGCCGTCGATGGCGGATGCACGCTCGCGCTGCGCCTTGTTGCCTGAACCCTGCGCTTCACCCAGGCCGCCCAGAGGGTCTGCCCGGCCGAGGCTGGCGAAGGTGTGATGGAAGGTGTCGAGAAAACCGCGCTCGATGCTTTTGCGCTTCAGGCGCACGTCGCGCATCGCTTCGAAATACAGGTTCTGGTCGCAGCGCTCAGCGGCCTTGTCGGCCATCTCGAAGAGGGTGACGTCGGTGTTGTCGAACAAGGCCTGCAGGCCTTGGCGCAATTGCAGCGCGGCTTTGTCGCGCACTTGCAGGAGCAATACCGGAAGGCAAGGCAGAGGCGTGCGCGCCCCTCGGTCGATGGCTGCCGCCAGGGGCACCACCTTGCCTTCTTTATGCATCCCTAACTCCTTGCAGGCTTGCTTGCCCCACGGGCAACGAATCGTCAAAGCTATGACGCCAAATACTGGTCACTATTATCGGCAAAAAAACGGACAGCTGCCAGCGCCGTTTCGCTTGCTGGGAAATGACCCTGTATTCGGCCCGATGCTCAGACGGGCCGACCAAAGGTCACCGGCCATGGCCCTGTACACACCGCTCCCCTGCCCTATAATCGCGGGCATCTAGCTTGTGGAGCCGACCATGCCGAACCTACGCCTCGCCGACCTGACCGCTGAAATCGAAGCCAACGTGCGCCGTGCACTGTTGGAGGACATCGGCAGTGGCGATATCACCGCGCAGTTGATCCCGGCCGAACGCCTGGCCAAGGCGACCATCATTACCCGCGAGGACTGCGTGATCGCTGGCACCGCCTGGGTCGACGCCGTGTTCCGCCAGCTCGACCCGCGGGTGGCGGTGCACTGGCAAGTGGCCGATGGCGACCGCGCGCTGGCCAACCAGCCGCTGTTCCACCTGGAAGGCCCGGCACGCTCGCTGCTCAGCGGTGAGCGCAGCGCGCTCAACTTCCTGCAGATGCTGTCGGGCGTCGCCACGCGCGCACGCTTTCTGGCCGACCTGGTCGCAGGTACTCAGGTACGCCTGCTAGACACCCGCAAGACCCTTCCCGGCCTGCGCCTGGCGCAGAAATACGCGGTCACCTGTGGCGGTTGCGACAACCACCGCATCGGCCTTTACGATGCCTTCCTGATCAAGGAAAACCACATCGCCGCCAGCGGTGGCGTGGCCGAGGCAGTGGCGGCAGCGCACCGCATCGCCCCTGGCAAGCCGGTGGAAATCGAGGTGGAGAGCCTGGATGAACTACGCCAAGCCCTGAATGCGGGTGCGGATATCGTCATGCTCGACGAGCTGACCCTGGACGAAATGCGCGAAGCGGTGCACATCACTGCGGGCAAGGCCAAACTCGAGGCCAGCGGCGGCGTTAACGAGAGCACCTTGCGGGTGATTGCCGAGACCGGCGTCGACTACATCTCCATTGGTGCGATGACCAAGGATGTGAAGGCCGTAGACCTTTCGATGCGTTTGAGCCTCTGAGAGGACGCGGTGCTTGTACCGCCCTCTTCGCGGGTAAACCCGCTCCCACAGGATCACCGCAGGCTTGAGTAATGTGCGCCCTCTGTGGGAGCGGGTTTACCCGCGAAGAGGCCCGCACAGGCGCAGCAGATCTCAGGCATAAAAAAACCGGCCAGATGGCCGGTTTTTTTCGGGCGTGGATCAGAACGCGGCGTTGGCCAGGCCGTCCAGGTAGCGCTCGACGTCCAGTGCGGCCATGCAGCCTGCGCCGGCCGAGGTAATGGCCTGACGGTAAACGTGGTCGGCCACGTCGCCCGCAGCGAACACACCTTCGACGTTGGTGGCAGTGGCGTTGCCTTCGCGGCCGCCGTTGACCACCAGGTAGCCGTCCTTGAGGGTCAGCTGGCCTTCGAACAGCGAGGTGTTCGGGGTGTGGCCAATGGCGATGAACACACCGTCGACCTTGATTTCATCGCTGCTGCCATCGTTGTTCTTCAGGCGCGCACCGGTCACGCCCATGTTGTCACCCAGCACCTCGTCCAGGGTGGCATTGAGCTTGAGTTCGATCTTGCCTTCGGCCACACGGGCGTTCAGCTTGTCGACCAGGATCTTCTCGGCGCGGAAGGTCTCGCGGCGGTGAACCAGGGTCACTTTGCTGGCGATGTTGGCCAGGTACAGGGCCTCTTCAACGGCAGTGTTGCCGCCGCCGACGACTGCTACCGGCTTGTTGCGGTAGAAGAAGCCGTCACAGGTAGCGCAGGCCGAAACGCCCTTGCCCATGAAGGTTTCTTCCGACGGCAGGCCCAGGTAACGAGCGCTGGCGCCGGTGGCAACGATCAGTGCGTCGCAGGTGTAGGTGCCACTGTCACCCTGCAGGGTGAACGGCTTGTTGGCCAGGTCGACAGCATTGATGTGGTCGAAGACGATCTCGGTCTCGAAGCGCTCGGCGTGCTCTTGCATGCGCTGCATCAGGGCTGGGCCGGTCAGGCCATGGGGGTCGCCCGGCCAGTTGTCGACTTCGGTGGTGGTGGTCAGCTGGCCACCGGCCTGCATGCCAGTGATCAGCAGCGGCTTGAGGTTGGCACGAGCGGCATAGACTGCGGCGCTGTAACCGGCAGGGCCGGAACCGAGGATGATGACGCGCGAATGACGTACTTCAGACATGTCGAACTCCTGTCGAGCCGGCCGCACGGGGCCAGCATCGGTGTGCCGGCGGTGCCAGCTGGAATTTAAAAAGGACCCACGCAACCTTGGGGAAGGCTACAACGCGTCGATCCAAAACCTAAAAGTTGAGCGCACTGTAGCGAGGTCGCAAAGATTAAGGAAATATCCTTCGACAATCCACCTCATAGGCATCGTCTATCCAGCAATTTCATTCACGAAAAACGCCCTGGCGCTTTTGTTACAGCCGGTTTCGCCAACATCGCCCGCCTTTCGTCGGCGCGACAAACTCGGTAAGGTCAGCGCGTTTTCCTTCTGTTCGGAGTGTCTCGATGCAAGCCCCTGTCCTCTCTGGCCCCCAGTATCTGCGCGAAGGCCTGAAACTGGTGCTGAGCCCGAACCTGCGGTTGTTCGTGCTGTTGCCCCTGGCGGTCAACCTGCTGCTGTTTGGTGGCCTGATCTACTTTGCCGGCCATCAGTTCAGTGTATGGGTCGACGCCCTGATGCCAACCCTGCCCAGCTGGTTGAGCTTCCTCACCTACATTCTGTGGCCATTGTTCGTCGCCTTGGTGGTGCTGATGGTGTTCTTCACCTTCACCCTGGTGGCCAACGTCATTGCGGCGCCGTTCAACGGTTTTCTGGCCGAGAAAGTCGAAGTGGTGGTGCGCGGCCAAGACAACTTCCCTGCCTTCAGCTGGGCCGAGCTGGTGGCCATGGTGCCGCGTACCTTTGGTCGCGAGATGCGCAAGCTGGGCTACTTCCTGCCACGGGCCATCGGCCTGTTCATCCTGTCGCTGATCCCGGTGGTCAACGTGGTCGCCGCGCCGCTGTGGCTGATCTTTGGTGTGTGGATGATGGCTATCCAGTACATCGACTACCCGGCGGACAACAACAAGATGAGCTGGCAGGACATGCTGGCCTGGCTGCGCCAGAAGCGCTGGCAATCGCTGGGCTTTGGCGGCATCACCTACCTGGCGCTGATGGTGCCGGTGGTGAACGTACTGATGATGCCGGCCGCGGTGGCGGGGGCTACGTTGTTCTGGGTGCGTGAACGCGACTAAATCCAAACGCAGCCCTGTGCAGGAGTAGCCTTGCGCTGCGAAGAGGCCAGTACTGACAATACCAATCTGTGGCTAGTACTGGCCTCTTCGCTGCACCAGGCTGCTCCTACCGTTACTGACCTAATCGGCTGGAAAACTGCCCCACTACATCCACCACCCGCTTCGCCCCCTCCTGGATTTCGACGATCACGTTGCCGGTTTCATCGGCCAACGACAGCCCCTGCTCGGCCTGGCGCTTGCTGGTGTCGATGATCGCCACCGCAGCCTGGGCCAATTGCTCGTTCTGCTGCACCACCCGGGCAATCTCCTCGGTGGCCGTGCTGGTACGCGAGGCCAGCTGGCGCACTTCGTCGGCGACCACGGCAAAACCACGCCCCTGCTCGCCCGCTCGGGCCGCCTCGATGGCAGCGTTGAGCGCCAGCAGGTTGGTCTGCCCGGCAATGTCACTGATGGTCTTGATGATCGAGCCGATCACCCGCGACTGGGTGTCCAACGCCTGAATGCCCTCGGCGGCGTTTTGCATCGACGACTCCAGGCCACGCATGACGTTTACCGTCTGCGTGACTACGTCGGTGGCCTTGCGCGCGCTGGCGTCAGTGCTAAGCGAGGTGTTGAAGGCGATGTCTGCCGCCTCGGCAACCGCCTGCTCCTGGTTGACCTGGTCGGTGATCACGGTGGCGAACTTGACCACTTTATACAGCACATCATGGGCGTCGAAGATCGGGTTGTAGGACGCTTCCAGCCAGATTACCCGGCCATGGGCATCGATACGCTTGAAGCGCTCAGCCACGTATTCGCCACGGCGCAGCTTGTCCCAGAACGCCTGATAGCCCGACGAATTGGCCTCTTCGGGTTCGCAGAAAATACGGTGATGCTTGCCGCGGATCTGTTCTAGGCGATAACCGACCGACGTCAGAAACCGTTCATTGGCGGTCAGGATGGTGCCATCAAGGCCAAATTCGATGACTGCGGTCGAGCGCATCAGGGCCTTGATCAGGCTCTCGTGCTCACGGGAGGTCTCGATGGTGCGGGTGAGGTCGCTCGAGTGCAGGGTGAAATACTTGATGCGCCCTTCGCTGTTCTTGACCGGCTGCAGAATCGAGCGCAACCAGGCTTCCTGGCCATTGCCGCGCAGCAGGCGGAACGCCCCGTTGAGGTGCTCGCCCCGGCTGATCGCGCTTTTCATACGCTGGTAGAAGTCGAGCGACTTCACGTGGGCCGGGACAATGTCCTCGAGTTTGCGTCCAAGCAATTGGTCGGCACGGTAGAGCATCTCGCTCTCGAAGTTGCCGTTGACCATCTCGATCCGTCCCTGGGGGTCGAGTTGGAGCACCAGCATCTCGCTGTCGAGGCTGCACTTGACCTGTTCGACCGACAGCAGGTCTTCGCGCAATTGCTGGATTTCTTGCTTGAGCTTGTTGTTGAACATCACCGCTCTCCTGGAGCGCAGCACGTAATCGAATGCATCTTCATCGGCTGCCACTGCCAGGTTCTTGAGCGCCGCCCACGCAAATATTCACACAATTGAAACAGCCGGCAATCAGGCGTCATTTGCACGTCACAAGGCCGTCACATCGGCGCAATGATGCGAGCGGAAACTTTTTGTCATGAATACACCCGCCCTACGCATCACCCTCGTCAGCGAAACCTTCCCCCCCGAGATCAATGGTGTCGCCAACACCCTTGGCCGCCTCAGCGAAGGGTTGCGCCAACGCGGGCATGACATCGAGATCGTCCGCCCCCGCCAAGCCGGCGAGGAGCCTGTGCTCAACGATCAGCAGCTGATGCTGTGCCGCGGTTGGGCCTTGCCCGGCTACCCCGGCCTGCAATGGGGCGAAGTGTCGATGCACCGGCTATTGCGCCGTTGGCGCAGGCAGCGACCGGACGTGCTGTACATCGCCACCGAGGGGCCTTTGGGATTGAGCGCATTGCGTGCGGCACGGCGCCTGGGGGTGCCGGTAGTCAGCGGGTTCCATACCAACTTCCCGCAGTATTCCGGCCAGTACGGCTTGGGCTTGCTGGCACGCCTGCTCACCCATTACCTGCGCTGGTTCCATCGCCGCACGGCAATCACCCTGGTGCCCAGCGTCAGTCAGCGCCTGGAGCTGGAGCGCCGTGGTTTCGAGCGCCTGGACCTGTTGGCCCGCGGCGTCGACGCCTGCCTGTTCAACCCGGCCCGGCGCAGCCAGGCACTGCGCGAAAGCTGGGGGGTCGGCCCGGACGATATCGCCGTGCTGCATGTCGGCCGGCTGGCGGCGGAAAAAAACCTAGGGGTACTGCGCCCGTGCCTGGACGCCCTGCAGAAGACTTATCCACACAAGCGCTTGCGCCTGATCGTGGTCGGTGACGGCCCACAGCGCGCCACCTTGCAGCAGCAGGTGCCTGATGCCGTGTTCTGTGGTGCCCAGCGGGGCGAGGTGCTGGCCGAGCACTATGCCAGCGGTGACCTGTTCCTGTTCCCGAGCCTGACCGAAACCTTTGGCAACGTGGTGCTCGAAGGCATGGCCTCAGGCTTGGCGGTGGTCGCCTATGATGAGGCAGCGGCTGCCCAGCACATTCGGCATGGCCATAGCGGTGCGTTGGCGATGCCCGGCGACCAGGCGGCCTTCATCGATGCCGCTTGCTGGCTACTGGAAGAGGAAGAAACCCTGCGCCGGGTGCGCCTGAACGCACGGCAGCACGCCAGCCGACAGGGCTGGCCGGCGATTGTCGAGCAGTTCGAAACCTACCTGTGCAGTGCTTGCAAACAACGCACAGGCGACACGCAAAAAGCTTCAGATGCTGCACTGGCGATCAAGCCAGGTTCGACAGCGCATCGCGGCTGACCTTCAGCCGCCGCGCGCGCCCATGCTTCAGCCCAGCGCCTTCTCGATGGCCTGAACCACGGCTGGATCATCCGGCGCAGTGCGCGGCGAGAAACGCGCCAGCACGCGCCCATCCTTGCCCACCAGAAACTTCTCGAAGTTCCAGGTGATGTCGCCTGGAAACTCAGCACCTTCCCCCGCCAGCAGGCGATACAGCGAATGGCGGTGCGCCCCGTTGACCTCAAGCTTGGCGCCAAGCGGGAAGCTGACACCATAGTTGAGGCTGCAAAACTCCTGGATCTCTTTCTCGCTGCCGGGCTCCTGGCCGGCAAACTGGTTGCACGGCAGCCCCAAAACGCTGAAGCCTTTGCCCTTGAACTGCTGATGCAGCGTCTCCAGCGAAGCGTATTGCGGCGTCAGGCCACACTTGGAGGCAACATTGACCACCAGCACCACTTGGCCCTTGAACGGTGCGAGGGGCAGTTCCCCGCCGTTCAGCGCCTCCAATTTCAGGTCGTGAAAAGCACTCATGATGTAATCCCCTCTCAGGTTCCCGATGGCCGCAGGGCGAAATCCGCCCAATAAAAAAGCGCTCGTCCAAGCCGTCCACCTCCCGTTGGGAAGGCAAATCGGCTTGCCCGAGCGCCTGGCGACTCTCTGAGCTTAGCGCAGAAAATCAGTGGTGATGGCCACCCTCACCGTGGATGTGACGGTGCGCGATTTCTTCTTCGCTGGCGTCACGCACGTCGACAACCTTGACCTGGAAGGTCAGGCGCTGGCCGGCCAGCGGGTGGTTGCCGTCAACGGTGACGTCGTCGCCGTCGATGTCGCGAATGGTGACGATCTGCATCTGGCCATCCGGCGCCGACGCGTGGAACTGCATGCCGACTTCCAGCTCGTCGACGCCTTCGAACAGGCTGCGGTTCAGGGTGCTGACCAGCTCGGCCAGGTATTCACCGTAGGCATCTTCTGGTTCGATGGAAACGTTCAGCTCGTCACCGGCCTGCTTGCCTTCCAGGGCCTTTTCCAGGCCCGGGATGATGTTGCCGGCACCGTGCAGGTAAACCAGCGGCGCGCCACCGGCGGAGCTGTCGATGGTCTCCCCGGCGTCGTTGGTCAGGGTATAGTCGATGGAGACAGCCTTGTTGGCGGCGATCAGCATGGGGCAAGACCTTTTGCAAAAGTATGTAGAGCGGACAAGTGTAACCAAGCCATCGCCCGATTGCGAACGCGCCTCGGCCGAGGAACAGCCCATCAGTCGGATCACCGGCTTCCATCAGGACGAAGAAGGCCACTGGGTGGTCGAGTTGTCGTGCGGCCACACCCAGCACCTTCGTCACCAACCACCCTGGCAAGCGCGCCCTTGGGTGCTCGATGCCGAGCAGCGCCAACAGCGCATCGGCGAGGCTTTCGCGTGTGGCTGGTGTGCACAGGCAGCCGATAGCGCTACCCTTGGCCGTTGATTCCTTGCACCGCTTTAATTCGAGAAGCACGCATGCAAACTTTTTTCATAGCGCCGACCGACTTTGGTGTCGGCCTGACGTCGATCAGCCTCGGCCTGGTACGCACCCTTGAGCGCGCAGGCCTGAAGGTCGGCTTTTTCAAGCCGATCGCCCAGCCCCACCCAGGTGACACCGGCCCGGAACGCTCCACCGAACTGGTCGCACGCACCCACGGCATCAAACCGCCCATGCCGCTGAGCCTGGCCCACGTCGAGCGCATGCTCGGCGATGGCCAGCTGGACGAGCTGCTGGAGGAAATCATCCGCCTCTACCAGCAAGCCTGCATCGGCAATGACGTGGTCGTGGTCGAAGGCATGGTGCCTACCCGCCACGCCAGCTACGCGGCGCGGGTCAACCTGCACCTGGCCAAGAGCCTGGATGCCGAGGTGATACTGGTTTCGGCGCCCGAAAACGAGGTACTCAGCGAGTTGTCCGGCCGCGTCGAACTGCAGGCCCAGCTGTTCGGCGGCCCCCGCGACCCGAAAGTGCTCGGGGTGATCCTCAACAAAGTACGCACCGACGAAAGCATGGCGGACTTCGCCACACGCCTGCGCGAACACTCGCCACTTCTGCGCGGCAACGACTTCCGCTTGCTCGGCTGCATCCCTTACCAGCCCGAGCTGAATGCCCCACGCACCCGCGACGTGGCCGACCTGCTGGGGGCCCAAGTGCTCAACGCGGGCGATTACGAGCAGCGGCGCATGAGCAAGATCATCATTTGTGCACGCACGGTGGCCAACACCGTGCCGCTGCTCACCCCTGGCACCTTGGTGGTGACCCCGGGTGACCGCGACGACATCATCCTTGCCGTAAGCCTGGCGGCGATCAATGGCGTGCCCCTGGCCGGCCTGCTGCTGACCAGCGACAGCAAGCCCGACGCACGCATCCTCGGCTTGTGCCGCGGCGCCTTGCAGGCCGGCCTGCCGATTCTGTCGGTGAGTACGGGTTCGTACGACACGGCCAACCAGCTCAATTCGCTGAACCGCGAGATCCCGGTGGATGACCGCGAGCGTGCCGAATTCATCACCGACTTTGTCGCCAGCCACCTCGACGCTGCCTGGTTGCACCAGCGCTGCGGCACACCACGCGAGTTGCGCCTGTCGCCTGCGGTGTTCCGCTACCAACTGATCCAGCGCGCGCAACAGGCCAACAAACGCATCGTTCTGCCAGAAGGTGCCGAACCGCTGCTGGTACAGGCGGCGGCGATCTGCCAGGCCCGTGGCATTGCGCGTTGCGTGCTGCTGGCCAAGCCGGAAGAAGTCGAAGCGGTCGCCCGTGCGCAGGGCATTACCTTGCCTGCGGACCTGGAGATACTCGACCCTGAACTGATTCGCGGGCGCTATGTCGAACCGATGGTCAACCTGCGCAAGAGCAAGAACCTCAACGCCCCGATGGCCGAGCAGCAGCTGGAAGACCCGGTGGTGATCGGCACCATGATGTTGGCCCTGGATGAGGTCGACGGCCTGGTGTCGGGCCTGGTGCACTCCACCGCCAACACCATCCGCCCTGCCCTGCAGCTAATCAAGACCGCGCCAGGTGCCAGCCTGGTGTCCTCGGTATTCTTCATGCTGTTCCCCGAGCAGGTGCTGGTGTACGGCGACTGCGTGATGAACCCGCACCCAAGTGCCGCTGAACTGGCAGAAATTGCCCAGCAGAGCGCCGAATCGGCACACACCTTCGGCATCGCGCCGCGGGTGGCGATGATCAGTTATTCAAGCGATTCGGCGAGCGATGAAGAAGTCGACAAGGTGCGTGAAGCGACCCGCTTGGCGCAAGACGCCGCGCACGATCTGCTGATCGATGGGCCCTTGCAGTATGACGCGGCGGCCAACCCGGCCATCGCCCGCGAGCTGGCACCGAACAGCCCGGTTGCCGGGCGTGCCACGGTGTTCGTGTTCCCTGATCTGAATACCGGCAACACCACGCACAAAGCGGTGCAGCGCAGCGCCGATGGGGTCAGCCTGGGGCCGATGCTGCAGGGTTTGCGTAAGCCGGTGAACGATTTGCCGCGGGGGGCTCAGGTGGATGACATCGTCCATACCATCGCCCTGACGGCGATCCAGGCCAGCGTCGTACGCTGAATCCAGGGGCTGCTGTGCAGCCCCTGTTTTATTGCCTTACTGCTGAACTTGGCCCTGGTCATACTGCTGGCCAGGAATCGGCTTCAGGTTGACCTCGACACGACGGTTTTGCGCACGGCCGTTAGCATCGGCATTGCTGGCGATCGGCTGGTCCGGGCCCATGCCACGTGCCGAAATACGCGAAGCATCGACACCCTGCGAAGTCAGGTAGGTGCTGACCGCTTGCGCACGGCGCTGGGACAGGTCCATGTTGTGCTGGCGGCTGCCGGTGCTGTCGGTGAAGCCAACCACTTCGATGGTGTTCTGGTTGAACTGCTTGAACGAGCCGGCCAGGTTGTTCAGCGGCGAGTAGAAGCTTGGCGCGATGTTGGCCGAGTCGGTGGCGAAGGTGATGTTGCCGGGCATGATCAGCTTGATCTGGTCACCCTGGCGCTGCACTTCGACGCCGGTATTGGCCATTTGCGCGCGCAGTTCGGCTTCCTGCTTGTCGGCGTAGTAGCCGTAGCCTGCGGCGGCGGCACCCACTGCGGCAGCGCCGATCAGTGCGCCTTTACCGCGGTTGTTGTGGTCGATGGCGGCGCCGGCGATGGCACCGGCCAGCGCGCCCAGGCCGCCGTACTTGGCGGTCTTGCTCATCCCCGTGGAGCCCTGCGCCTGACCCTGGTTGTCGTACGGGTTCTGGCTGGCGCAGCCCGTCATCAGGGCAGCGGCGGTTGCGACGATAATCAGACGACGCATGGTGAACATGGACAAGCTCCTACTGAAATTCATAAATGCGGCAGACCGCGAATGGATCTATGCCAGCCTTGGATTGCCCAAACGGCAAAAAATTCCATGAACACCTTTTCATGCAGGTTCATGCCCGCACGAACGGGTTCTCGCGCATCTCGTCACCCAGGCGGGTGTCTGGCCCGTGGCCGGTGACCACGATGGCCTCTTCATCCAGCCGGTACAGCCGCTCCTTGATCGAACGAACGATAGCCCGCTGATCGCCACCCCACAAATCGGTGCGGCCAATACCGCGACGGAACAGGGTGTCGCCGGCAATCAGCAGCTTGGCATCGGCAAACCAGAAACTCATCGAACCCGGCGTGTGCCCTGGGGTGTGCAAGGCCACGCCACAACCACAGGCCAGCGCCTCGTCATCACTCAACCAGCGGTCTGGCGGCGGCACCGGGGTGTAGGGCACGCCGAACATCTGGCATTGCATCTCCAGGTTGTCCCACAGCGACTGGTCGTCCTTGTGCAGGTGCAGCGTCGCGCCGGTCAGCTCCTTGAGCTTGCCCGAGGCGAGGAAGTGATCGAAGTGCGCGTGGGTGTGGATGATGCTCACCAGGGTCAAGCCATGGGCCTGCAGGCGCGCGAGGATCTTGTCGGGGTCACCGCCTGGGTCGACGACGATGGCCTTTTTGGTCAATGGGTCGCCGATCAAGGTGCAGTTGCACTGCAGGGGACCTACGGGGAAGGTTTCGCGGATGAGCGCTGACGGTGTCATTTCCATGGGTGAACACAAGAACCAGTTAATCGAAGAGGGTTTGTACCCGAGCCAGCGCATCGAGGACGACGACTTCGGGAACGGTTTCAACATGCTTGGCACTTCTGGCTTCAAGATCCACAGTGCGAATCTGGTTGCAGAGCATCACACCTTGCGTCTGCGTGCCTGCACCGCTGAGGGTAACGGCAAACCCTGCATGCCTTGCGAAATCGCCACCTTGGGAGATAGGAACAATCACCGCAAGGCCCGCAGCGTTGAAGGCTGCCGGCGTGAGCACCAATGCCGGTCGCCCGGCGCCCTGCTGCTCTCGGCCGACGGTGGGGTCGAGGTTGACGCGAACGATGTCGCCTCTAGCGAACTTGGCCCGCTTCACACTTCCCGCCCCACTGGGCGCATTGCGTTCCAGTCGGCCATGTCCGCTGGCTCCGGTGCGGTCAGGTCGCACTGCGCCATCAATTCTTCAAGGGTGTATTTGGGTTTGGTTCTGAGCGGCTTGAGCACCAGCGTTTCGCCGGCCGTGTCCAGGCTCAGCGTCGAGCCGACACCCAGTTGCATCTGCTTGAGCACCGCTGCGGGCAGACGAATCGCCGCGCTGTTGCCCCACTGCTGAATCTTGATCTGCATAAGTATCTCCCAAGGTAGATACATAGTAGAAACCCTCCAAGTGATTGCAAGTGAAATGTAGAAACGTCGTATCTACACTGTCACTCGCCTGGCTTTAACAAAAGCCCTGTAATCACAAGAAGGAAATGCCTCACATCGTCTTGGGAATCGACGCTGAGGCAGCATTATCAGGTAATACCTGATCAGGTGAACTGGCCGCGCAGAAGCTTACGGCAAGAACAACCTGAACAACCCGCCCCCCAGCGCCCCGCCATTGGAAATTTCAATCCGCCCCCTCACCCCATCGCTCTCATGCAGCGCCGCGATCCGCGCAGCGAAATACAGGCCCAGGCCCGTACTGCCACTGTGTGAATCGATACCCTGGATGAACTCTTCCTGGCGCTCGAGCATGCGCTGTGGATAACCCGGGCCGTCATCGTTGACGCAGATGACCAGTTGATTTGCCTCTTCCTCGATGCTGATCAACAACGCATGCCCGGCAAACCGGGTGGCGTTGGTGATCACGTTGGCGATCACCGATGCCACCAGCTCGCGGTCGAAGAAGCCCAGCGGGTTGTCGGTGTCGATGCGCCAGGTGGCGAGGATGTCGTTGTGCTTGAGCACTTCTTGATGGGCGGCCAGTTGGGCTTCGATGAAGTCATCCAGCTCATGGTAGTCCGGGCACACCGGCAGCTGGTTCACGCCCAGTTTGTACAACCCCAGCAGTTGCACCAGCATACCGTTGAGGTGCCGGAACTCATGTTCCATCACCCCTTGCTCGGTACCGCCGCGCAACTCTTCAGGCAAGCGCGCCAGCCACTGGTCATGGGACTGGATCAGCGCGGACAGGGAGTTCTTGAGGTCGTGCACGGTGGAGGCGATCACCGTGGAAAAATCCAGCCCCTGATTGTCTTGATTCATGCGCCGAACACTCGGATGTGCAGTTTGCCATAGCGGTCGTAGCGGTTGTCGCTGGCAGGGATGCCGGCCACGCTGGTCAAGGCGTCGCGGCATTCCTGCATGATCGCAGGCTGTGGGTCATCCCCCCCGATGCGCAGCAGCGCCTGGGCGGTGTTGAGGGCGATGCTGATGTTCTTGGGTTGCAAGGCCAAGGCCTTGCGGAACAACTGCAGCGCTTCGTCGAGCTGACCTCCCTGGTAACTACGCACTCCCTGGCGGTTGAGGGTGACGGCCTCGGTGATCGCATTGAGCACCGCCGGATCATCCGTCAGCTTGGCCACCCTCTGCATCACTTTGGGGTCGTCGCCGTAACTTTCAACGCAGCTTTTGAGCACGCCGAGCGCGGCCGCTTCCTGCCCTGACGCCTGCAGCTGAGCCGCCACCGTCAACGCGGCATCGACCGAGAAAAACTGCTCCATCTTGTCCAGACGCTGCATGGCCTGCTCGGTGAGCTTGGCGGCCGTCTCGGCATCGCCGGCCTGCTGCAGGCTGGCGGCCTTCATCATGCGGGCGCGTACCTGCAGGCCCTGATCTTCAGGGTATTCCTTGGCCACTTCACTGAGCACGGTGTTGATCTCGACGCGGGTACGGGCGTCCAGGCCAAAACCTGCGTTTTTGTTCATCAGCGCCTGAACCAGGCCAAGGTTGTTCTCGGCATCCTTGTAGCGCGAGCTCTGCCCCTGGTTCACGGCATGGCGGAACGCCTTGGAGGCACTTTCGAAATCTTCGTTGCCCAGCGCCAGCTTGCCCAGCGTGGACTGCCGGCGTACCGACAGCGGCGACAGGCGCACCGCTTCTTCCAGCATGTTCTGCGCGCGCTTGGTTTCGCCCTGCGCCACCAGCACTTCAGCCATGCCGTCGTACAGGCCAGGCATGATCGGGAAGGCCTTCAGGGCCTGTTCATACACACCCTGGGCCTGGGCATTCTGGCCACGCTTGTGCATCAAGCTGCCCAGCGCCGAATACACCCACGGCTGCGGGCGGCTGGCGAGGATGGCCTTGAGAAACTTTTCCAGCTCGTCGAAGCGATTGAGCCCGCGCAAGGCATCGGCGCGGTAGCGCAGGCACAGGGGCGCGAAACGCGGGTCCTTCTTGCACAGCTCGGCACACGCTGCCAGGACTTCGGCCGGGCGGCCGCGGTCCAGCGCCTGGAGGATCGGCTTGAGCAAGGTCTTGCGCTGGAACAGCTTCTCGACGCGCTGGGCCAGGCCCACCCGGTTGAACGGCTTGGTCAGGTAGGCATCGGGCTCATGCTCGATGGCACTGAGGACGATGGCCTGGCTGCTCTCGGCGGTCACCATGATGAACACGCATTCATGGCTGATGTGCTTGTCGAGGATCAGGTCCTCGAGCACCTGCTGGCCGTTCTTCTTGCCGTCGCCCAGGTGGAAATCCTGCAGGATGAAGTCATAACGCTTCTGCGCACACATGCGCAGCGCCTGCTCGCCGCTGTCGGCCGTGTCCACGTCGCGCACACCCAGTTCGCGCAACATGGAACGGGTCGACGTACGAAAGTCGGTAAAGTCGTCGACGATCAGAAAGCTCTTTTGCCCGTACTGCAGCATCAACACGACCTGTATTGGGATGATTGAAAAATCGCGCAAGGCGATGCATACCACCGAATGCTGTATCGGCAGCCGGCCGGGAAAGATGAGGATAGAGCACGCAGCGCGCTAAACAACGGCCCAGTAATAGCCTCAAGCCATTACTTTAGCGGTCAAACCCCTGGTGCGGCTACTGTCAGGCCAGCAGGCCCAGCGCCTTCGCTTTGGCCACCGCCTGGGTGCGGCGCTCGACGCCCAGTTTGCTGTTGATATGGCTGGCATGGGTCTTCACGGTGTGCAGCGAGATGAACAGCCGTTCGCTGATCTGCTGGTTGGAACAGCCTTGGGCGATCAGCTCAAGCACAGCCCGCTCCCGCCCACTCAATGCCTCGCCACTGCCACTGCTGACGGCAGGTAACGGAGGCAGGCGCTTGAGCAGTTCGATCTGGACCGGGCAAGCCGAGCGCGCTGCAAGCTGCTCGTGCAGCCACTGCGGGTGTTTTTCGAGCAAGGGTTGGAACGGTTGCAGGACACCGCCTTGGGCGGCCTCGAGTGCCTTTGGCAGCAGCCCGGCAGCCTGCGCGTCTCGGCCTTCAGCGAGCAGCAGGGCGAGCCACTGGCACAGTGCACTGACGGCCAGCAGCATGCCGCCACTGGCCACGCCACGTTCGACCAGCCCTGACAGGCGCTGAACCGACGCCTCGGCGCGCAACTGGATACGCTCGAGCAATGCCTGCTGCAGTTCGATATGCAGGGGTAATAGCGGGTGGAACTCCGGCGCTGCTGCCGGTTGCTCGCCACCGTAGGTCTGCCCCAGCCGCAGCAACCAGGATTCGGCGAGATCGGTGCGCCCCTGTGCCAGCCACAGTTCGCACTTCACCAGGGTAATCATGGCCAGGTAGTAGATCGGTGGAACATCCCAGATGTGCATCAGCCGCTCCGCCTCGGCCAGCTCGGCGAACGCTTCGGCGAAGTGGCCCTCGCGGCCATCGAGCGTGGCAATGACGCAATGGCCGATCAGCACGCTGATGTCCCGGCAGGCACGCGCTTCGCCAAGCCCCGCACGCAAGCGCGCACGGCCTTGGGCTGATTGCAGGCGCGACACCAGCAGGTAACCCTCGTAGAGCGTCAGCCTGGCCCGAACGGCGTACAACCGCTGCCCCGACAGCCCCTGCAGGCGCTGCAGGCCCTGGCGCACTTCGTCCAGCGCCCGCAACACTTCACCCCGGGCATGCAGCACCCGTGCTCGATCGTAATGAGCCAGGGCTTCGAACAGCGGGTTGCCGACGCGCTGGGCCAGCTCCAGGGCTTCGCGGTTCCAGCCGCGTGCATGCCAGAAGTCGGCATCGGTGATGGCCAGGTTGGACAGTGTCGACAGGCACACCAAGCGCTGGCCGTAGCGCTTGCACGGCAAGCTTTGCAAGGCTTCGCCACAGTAGGCCAGGGTACGCGCGCGATCCCCCCGACCCCGCGCGATCACCCCACTCAGGGCCAGCCACTGGGCCAGCATGGACTTCTGTGCGGTCGCCGAGGGCGCAGGCAGAAAACGGCTGAGGTAGCTTGCCAGTTCTTCGGCCGCATCCAGCTGGCACGCCAGCCCCAACGCCCAGCTGTACAGCACGATCAGGCGAGGCGTGCTGATCAGCAAGCTGTCGGGCAGGTCCATCTTCCAGCGCAGCAACATGCCAACGTTCTGCTCGGCCAGCAGTTGCTCCTCGGAGAGGCTCTGCACCAGGTCGGCCGCCACGTCGAGGTGGCCGGCCCGCAGCGCCTGCTCAACCGCCTCGTCCAGCAAACCCTGGGCCTCGAACCAGCGGCACGCCCGCAGGTGCAGGCGCGCTGGCGGTTCGCTGGCCTGGCGGCTTCGCAGCAGGTCGGAGAACAGGTGATGGTAACGAAACCAGTGGCCGTGCTCGTCCAGGGGCACCAGAAACACTTGATGGGCCTGCAGGAAGCGCAGGATATCGGCGCTGTCCTGGCGGTCGCGCAGGGCATCGCAAAGCTGGGCACAGAAGCGCTCCTGGCACGCCGTGTCGTAGAGAAAGGCCTGCACGGCGGCCGGCAGGATCTCGATGACTTCTTCCAGCAAGTAGTCGCGTATCAACCCCTCGCCACCGTGCAGTGCGTGGGGCAAAGCCTGCTCATCACCGGACTCGCTGGCGGCCAACTGCCAGAAGCGCAGCCCGGCCACCCAGCCGTCACTGCGCTGGATCAGGTTATCCAGCGCCTGGCCGCGCAAGCCGGTGGGCTGGCGGCCGATTACCGCCAGTGACTCGTCGGGTGTCAGCCGCAGCTCTTGCTCGTTGAGTTCGACCAGTTGCCGCGACAGGCGCAGGCGCGCCAGGTGCCAGTCCGGGCGCTGGCGGCTGGTGATCAACAGCACCAGGCCACTGGGCAAGTGATTAAGGAAAAACTGCAGGCAGCGGTCGAGTACGGGCCCTTGGGCCAAATGGTAATCGTCCAGCACCAACAGCAGAGGCGTATCGGCTTGCAGGTATTGGGCGAGTTCATCGAGCAGGCCGTCAATCCACTCCTCGAACGCGAAGGGCTGGTGGCGCTGGCGCATTTTCAGCAGGCCCATGGCTTGGCCACCCAATGCAGGGCAGTACTGCTGCAGGCCTTCGAGCAGCCGCTCGAGAAAACGGCCGGGGTCGGCATCGCGCTGGCTCAGGCCAAGCCAAAGGCTACGCCAGTGCTCCGGTAGGGATTCGCAGAATTCGATGGCCAGCGAGCTTTTGCCAAAGCCCGCCGGTGCGTTGACCAGCAGCAACCGCCCATTGAGGCCGGCGTGCAAACGCTGACACAACCGCGCACGCGGCACATGGCCGTCCGGCAGCGGCGGCCGGAAGAAACGCCCGTCCAGCAGGCCTAGGGCCTGGCTGGCGAATCCATGCGTACGGGACAGATCTGTCATGGCCGGCTCGTTCTGAAGGGAAGACAACGGCGGTACGGATGTTTGCGAGACTAGCGGGTAATGCAGCGCATTTGAAGATGATGGGCACAATAGGGCTGTAAAAGACTACGACAAAAAGCAACAACCCTGATGGACTGGGGCTGGAGCGGGGGTTTGGTTGGGTATTCAGCAGTTTTATTGCCCGCGCCCACAGGTATTTCTCAGCTTTCAAGGCCAGTGCAATACCTGTAGGAGCAGCCTTGTGCTGCGAAGAGGCCGCTGATAACAGCCAATATCACTGTGTTATCACCGGCCTCTTCGCAGCACAAGGCTGCTCCTACAGGGCTTGAAACCATCGCCGGAGCCGGAAAAAAGAAACGCCCCGGCAAGCCGGGGCGCTCTAGGGATCACACGGAGTTGGCGTTTAACGGTTCAACGTACACCTGCCTGGCGCAGGGCCGCGGGCTGGAAATCAGCCTTGCTGGCACTGAAGCCGAAGTCGTAGGCACGCTTCTCTTCGTTCTTCATGCCCAGCGCCAAGTAACGACCCGACTGCAGGTCGTAGATGGTTTCCAGGGTGTACCAAGGCACCTCTTTGTTGTAATACGGCTGGGAATGGGCTTCGGAAACGCGCCACAGCTGGCCACGGCCGTCGTACTGGTCGATCACTGCGGCCTGCCAGGTGTCTTCATCGATGTAGAAGTCACGCTTGGCGTAGATGTGCCGCTGGCCCGGTTTGAGGGTTGCGACCACGTGCCAGACGCGGCGCAGCTCGTAGCGCGACAAGTCTTGGTTGATGTGCCCGGCCTTGATGATGTCGGTGTACTTCAGCTTGGGGTCATCCAGCTTGAAGGCGTTGGAGGCGATGTACAGTTCCTTCTTGCCTTCCAGCTTCCAGTCGTAACGGTCTGGCGCACCGTTGAACATGTCCAGGTTGTCCGAGGTACGCAGGCCGTCGGCAGCGGTACCGGGGCCGTCGTACGACACTTGCGGTGCCTGCCGTACACGACGCTGGCCGGCATTGTAGATCCACGCCTTGCGCGGCTCCTTCACCTGGTCGAGGGTTTCGTGCACCAGCAGCACGGTCCCGGCCAGGCGAGCGGGCGCGGTCACTTCCTGCTTGAAGTAGAACAGGATATTACCCGGGTTGCTTGCGTCGTAATCCTTCATCTTGTCGCGGAAGACGAACTGATCGGAGAAATACACCGGGTTGAAAGAGCCGTTCTGCTGTGGCGTAGCCTGAGTAACCAGGCGGCTGACACTGCCCCCTCGGTAGCGTGTGATGTGGTTCCAGATCACTTCCAGGCCGCTTTTCGGGATCGGGAACGGCACGGCCGTATCGAAGTTGTTCAAGCCGTTGCCGCCTTCCACCAGTGTGGTCTGGGTGGCGTTTTTCTTGATGGCGGCGAACACGTCAGCAGGTACCGTGGAGCCGCGGTGGGTCTTGAAAACCGGGATCTTGAAGGTGTCTGGGTAGCGCTTGAACATTGCCACCTGGCCCGGCGAGAGCTTGTCCTTGTACTGGTCGACGTTCTGCGCGGTGATGGTGAACAGCGGCTTTTCGCTGCCATACGGGTCGGAAAGGAACCCCTTGGCATCGGCGCTGCCCGCTGTTTTCGACAGCGGTTGCCAAGCACTGATCGAGCCATCGGCGTTACCGGCCTTTTCGGCGCCCATCGGGGTTAGGGTGCTGCCCAGCTTGGCCGCCTCATCGGCAGACACCGCTGCCATGACACTGGTCGCCAGCAGGGACAGGCCCAGCACACCGGCTTGCAGCAGACTTCTGGTCTTGTTCATGTCGTGTCGTCCTGGATCAGTTTTCTTAGAAGTTCACGCCGAAGCTGAGGGCGACGAAGTCGCGGTCATCCACGGTGCTGTACTTGCCGTCGAAGAAGTTGGTGTACGACAGGCTCGCCGTGTAGGTGTTCTGGTACTCGGCGTCCAGCCCCAGGCTGACAGCCTTGCGGCCTTCTTCAAAGTTGGCGCCAGGGCCGGGCGAGTAGCCTGAAACGTCATGCGACCAGGCCACGCTCGGCTTGAGGTTGACCCCGGCGAAGACGTCGTTGTAGTCCCAGATGACCCGGCCGCGGTAACCCCAGGAAGTGCTGGTGGTGTAGCCGTCGTTCTCGCACTTGCGATTCAGGTTGGTGGTCGATGCACCGGCACCCGCGCCTGCGATGGTGCTGGCGTTGAGCGCCTGGCAGGTGTCCGCGCCACCTGTGGCCGGCAGTGGGCCGGGGCCGAATACCGGGTCGCGGCCGTAGCGGGTTTCGTGGGCGTTTTCCAGGCCGCCGACATGGGTAACCCCCACCTCGCCCACCACGGTCATGCGGCTGGCGCCCATCACCTGGTCGAAGAAGTGCGTCAGGGTGGTCTGGAACTGGGTGATTTCCTTGCGACGGTAGCCGTGCAGGTCCTGGCCAGGGGTACCGGAGAGCAGCGAAGCGTTGCTCAGGGCGCCACCAATCGGGCGTACACCGGAGAACAGGATGTCGGTGGTATTGAGCTGCACAGGCGCGTTGGGGCGGTAGCTGACTTCACCACTCCAAGCGGTACCGGTAGGCAGCGTGGTGGAGAAGCTCAGGCCGTACAGGCGGATGTCCTCTGGGTACTCGACGAAGTACTCGGAGTTACCGGCCACGATCAGCGGTGCGAGCGCGCGCAACTGTGCCGGCAAGGCACTCAGGCCAGCGAACACGGAGGGCGGAGCACCGGTGGCACTGAAGATCGGCGCACGGCTGTGGTAGTTCATGAAGTAGGCACCGAACTCGGTGTCCAGCGGGTCGAACATGTAGCGCAGCGCCACACCGAACTGGCCGCTGTCACGCGCATCACGGTCGGCCCCGCGGCGCACCATCACGCCTTCCTCGTTGATGTTAACGCCCTGGGTGGCGAGGAACTGCTGGGCCGCGCCCGGTACTGTGCGGCTGCTGTTGAGCACGCGCAGGTTGTCGGTACAGCCGTCGGCAATGATGTCCGGCTGCGAGAAGAACGTGCCGCAGTTGTCGACGACGGTCTGGTCCCATTCGATCTGGTAGAAGGCCTCAGCCGACAGGTTGTCTGTCAGGCTCTGGGAGATGTAGAACATGTTGACCGGGATCAGGCCTTCCTTGATCTCGGCCCCAGGGCGGCGGAACGCGGACACGTCGATCGGGTTGATCGAGTTGATACCACCGCCGATGAAGGTACTCTCACCCCAGCTGACAACCTGCTTGCCCAGGCGCACCGAGCCTGGCATGTCGCCAATCGAATAGTTGTGGTAGACGAACGCATCGAGCAGTTCGGCGCCGGACGACTTGGCGCCTTCCTTGCGATTGGAGTCGCTGATGTCCTTGAACTGGCGGCTTTCGTCCTTGAGCTCGAAGTCATACCAGTACTTGCCACGCACGAACACCCCGGTGTCGCCGTACTTGAGCTCCAGGTCGTGGATGCCCTTGAAGATCTTGGAGAACGTCTCGCCACGCTTGAAGTTGAGGTGGCCGTCATCGGAGGTCTGCGACAGCCCCTTGCCGCCATTGTTGACCCCGATCAGGTTCTTGTTCGGGCTGGCGGTCGACCAGCTGGCGCCAACGGAGAGCGACGAGTCGAACTGCCCTTCGATTTCACCTATGTTGAAACTGACAGCGAAAGCAGGACTTGCGAGCGTGGAAGCAAGGCTGACGGCCAAGGGCAACTTGGCCCGGCGCCAGAACAGGTTTGCAGATTTCATCGACGCTACTCCATGTACTTTTTTGTTATGGCAGTGAGTCCTTTCAGAAACGGTCCGTGGGACCGGTGTGCAGGTTTGCACCTGCGGCAACACGGCTTGCGCGTGTCGCCCTCCCCCATTCCTGAAAATCTCCTGGCCTCGACTATAGCCAGCAAGGCACAGGCGCTTGATCCCTCTAAAGTGTGATTTGCGCTCCGTGCCGCCAACTCGCTACGAGGTTTTTCGGGTTACGTGCTGGCCGTGCTGAAGCATGGCGCATTTTTCCTGTTTGGCAAGGCGCCGAGCTCTCTAGCCTGCGGGTCGTGTTCTGTCGTCCACGACCCGCAGGGGGTTTACAGGGTAGAAAGGAACGCACTGTTACTGGCCTGCCACTGGACGATGTCCTGGCGGATGCGTTTCTTGTCGAGTTTGCCGACACTGGTCTTGGGAATTTCAGTAACAACGGCGATCTGGCTTGGAATCGCCCATTTATTGATGTGCCCTTCTTCGACAAAAGGCTTGAGGTGGTCCTTGAGTGACTTGGCATCGATGGCCTGCCCATCACGTACCACCAACAGGGCAAACGGCCGCTCGCCCCACTGCGGGTCGGCGACCCCCACCACCGCCACTTCGCGCACGGCCGAATGACGGCTGATCAAGTCTTCGAGGTCGAGCGAGGATATCCACTCCCCGCCCGTCTTGATCACGTCCTTGATGCGATCGCGGATATCGATGTAGCCCATGCCGTCGAGGGTCGCGACATCACCGGTGTGCAGCCAGCCGCCCTGCCACAGCTCCTCGCTCTTTTGCGCCTCCTTGAAGTAACCCATGGTCAGCCAGGGCGCGCGCAGCACCAATTCCCCCTGGGTCTCGCCATCGGCTGGGAGGAAATTGCCCTCGCCGTCGACGATCGCCGCCTCGACCAACGGCACCGGCACACCGGCCTTGATCCGGTAGGTGACACGCTCGTCCTCGCTGCCCGCCTGCAATTCATCGTTCAGGTGCGCTGCCGAGATCAGCGGGCAGGTCTCGGACATGCCGTACGCGGCAGTCAGCTGGATGCCACGCGCCAGGGCCGCCTGATACAGCGAGCGGTTGAGCGCGCTGCCGCCGATGATGATCTTCCAGCCTGCGAAGTCCTGGCCCTGGGCGGTCGGGCAATTGAGCAACATCTGCAGGATGGTCGGCACGCAATGGGAGAAGGTGACCTGCTCTTCACGCCACAGCTTGACCAGCATGTCCGGCTCGTAACGCCCTGGGTACACCTGCTTCATGCCCAGCATGGTGGCGGCGTATGGGATGCCCCAGGCATGCACGTGAAACATCGGGGTAATAGGCATGTACACATCATCGCTGCCAAGCAGGCGCACGCTGTCGATACTGCCAGTGACCGACGTTTCGGCCAGGGTATGCAGCACCAGCTGGCGATGGGTGAAGTACACCCCTTTTGGGTTGCCGGTGGTGCCGGTGGTGTAGAAGGTGGTGGCCACCGAGTTTTCGTCGAAATCCGGGAAGTCATAGCGCGGGCTGGCGGCGGCGAGCAACTGCTCGTACTCGCCGACCAGGTTGGGCAGCTCGGCGGTCTTGTCCGGGCCGTCGGTCAGCAGCAAGGTCTTGTCGACAGTGGTCAACTGCCCGGCAATCGCCTGGTAGAGGCCGACGAAGTCGCTGTTGACCAACACCACGCGGTCTTCGGCGTGGTTCATGGTGTAGAGGATTTGTTCTGGCGACAGGCGCACGTTGATGGTGTGTACCACCGCGCCGATCATCGGGATGGCGAACATGCATTCCAGGTAGCGATGGCTATCCCAGTCCATCACCGCCACCGTGTCACCGGCCTTGACCCCGGCCTCAGTCAGCACATTGGCCAGGCGCGCGATACGCTCGTTGAGCTGTGGATAAGTCAGGCGCAGCTGATCGCGATAGACGATTTCGCGGGTTTTCTCGTAGCGGCTGCCGGACATCAGCAGGCGTTTGATCAGCAGGGGGTAGGCGTAGGCGCCTTCGGCGGGTTTGATGATGCGGGTCTGCAACATGGGTATCCCTTTTCTGAAAAACGGGCCGGACAAGTCTGGATCTACTGTAGTAGCTGAATGTGACGGTCAAATCAGCCGAAGGAATGATTTGGACCGGCAAGGTATGAGTGGCAGGCGTTGACGCGCGGTAACCGCGGGCTAGACACTGCGCTCAACCGCTTCGGACAGTGCCCCGAAGTTGATGGCCCATTTCCCGTCCCGCCACCGGAGAACCCCATGCCCAGCCCGCGTCGCGCCGTGTTTCTCGATCACCAGTCACTGGACTTGGGTGACCTCGACCTGTCCCCTTTGCGGGACCAGTTCGACGCATTCGAGCTGTTTGCCGCCACCCGTCCGGAGCAGGTCGCCGAACGCCTGCAAGGCGCCGTTGCGGTAATCAGCAACAAGGTCATGCTGGATGCCGCGACCCTTGCCGCCAACCCGCAGCTCAAGCTGATCCTGGTGGCCGCCACCGGCACCAACAATGTCGACCTGGCGGCGGCCCGCGCCCAAGGCATCACCGTGTGCAACTGCCAGGGCTACGGCACGCCGTCGGTGGCCCAGCATACCCTCGCCCTGCTGCTGGCCTTGGCCACGCGGCTGTGCGACTACAACCAGGCAGTGGCCGGCGGCCAATGGGCCAAGGCCAGCCAGTTCTGCCTGCTGGACTTCCCCATCGTCGAGCTGGAGGGCAAGACCCTCGGCCTGCTCGGCCATGGCGAACTGGGCGGCGCAGTGGCGCGGCTGGCCGAAGCCTTCGGCATGCGCGTCTTGAGCGGGCAGATCCCCGGCCGCCCGGAGCGCGCCGACCGCATGCCCCTGGAGGACCTGCTGCCGCAAGTGGACGCGCTGACCCTGCATTGCCCGTTGAACGAGCATACCCGGCACATGATCGGGGCCCGTGAGCTGGCCTTGCTCAAGCCCGGCGCCCTGGTGGTGAATACCGCACGGGGTGGCTTGATCGACGAGCAGGCCTTGGCCGACGCCCTGCGCCAGGGCCGCCTGGGTGGCGCCGCTACTGACGTGCTGAGCGTCGAGCCACCGGTCAACGGCAACCCGCTGCTGGCAGGCGATATCCCGCGCCTGATCATCACCCCGCACAGTGCCTGGGGCGCAGTGGAGTCGCGCCAGCGCATCGTCGGCCAGCTTAGCGAGAATGCCCAGGCCTATTTCGCCGGTCAGCCACGCCGCGTGGTCAGCTGAGCGCAGCGTTAGCCTCTGCTACACTGCGCGACTTTTTTTACAGGAGGCGTCGTCCATGGACCCGCGCAGTGAAGTGTTGCTCCGCCAAGCGGACCTGTTCCAAGGCCCGCTGCTGCTCGCCGGCGCGCCCGCCGACGACTTGCTCGGCCACCTGCCCATGGCCCATGGCTGGACCTGGCATGCCGGTGACCAGGCCATGCTCGAGGGCCGCTTCGCTGGCCGCTGCCATTACGGTGTCGAAGCCCCCCCCGTGGCCTTCGACAGCGCCGTGCTGTTCCTGCCCAAGTCCCGCGAGCTGGCCGCCTACTTGCTCAACGCCCTGGCCTCGCGCCTGGCCGGGCGCGAGCTGTACCTGGTCGGCGAGAAACGCGGCGGTATCGAAGGCGCGGCGAAGCAACTGCAGGCCTTTGGCAAACCGCGCAAGCTCGACAGCGCCCGGCATTGCCAGTTGTGGCAGGTGACCGTTGACCACGCGCCAGCGGCCACGCCGCTGGAAAGCCTGGCCGAGCGCTTCGAACTCGACCTCGAGGATGGCCCACTGCAGGTGGTCAGCCTGCCGGGCGTGTTCAGCCACGGCCGCCTCGATCGCGGCAGCGCCCTGCTACTCAAGCACCTGGATGGCCTGCCAAGCGGGCATGTGCTGGACTTCGGTTGCGGTGCCGGGGTGCTGGGCGCCACGGTGAAACGCCGCTACCCGCAAAGCCGGCTGACCCTGCTCGACGTGGACGCGTTTGCCGTGGCAGCCAGCCGCCTGACATTGGCCGCCAACGGCCTGGAAGGTGAAGTGATCAGCGGTGATGGCATCGACGCGGCCCCTGCCGACCTGAGCGTGATCCTGAGCAACCCGCCGTTTCATACCGGGGTGCACACCAACTACCAGGCTTCAGAGAACTTGCTGAAAAAATCCGGCGTTCATCTGCGAAAAGGTGGCGAAATGCGCCTTGTTGCCAATAGCTTCCTGCGCTACCAGCCACTGATCGAAGGGGCCTTGGGTAACTGCCAGGTACGCGCCGAGGCGGACGGTTTCCGGATCTACCAGGCAACACGCGGTTAAAAACAGCGCTTGCCGAAACCGCTTCGGCTAGGCAGAATCCGCACCGTCCTAGGGGAGTAGTCTCCCGCGAGCACCCAGCTCGCCCGGCACGCGTCAACATACTTGGCCCACAGGCCATGGCGCGTGCGACCCACTATGCAGAGCCTGCATAGAGAGATCCGCACAGACGGATCCGCGGTTTGACAAGACCTATGACACGCACACCTTACCCGGGGCGGGAAGGCTGTACGTGTCATAGCCGTGTCGACCCGCCCCCGTAGGAAACCTGATGCTGGAATCCCTGCTGGTCCCCACCGCCATCGTTGCCCTCGCCGAAATCGGCGACAAGACGCAACTGCTCGCGCTCATTCTCGCCGCTCGCTTCCGCAAGCCTTGGCCGATCATCGCCGGCATCATCGCCGCTACCCTGGCCAACCATGCCGCCGCGGGCGCCGTGGGTGCGTGGGTCGGCGGGTTCTTCAGCGACTCGGCGCTGCACTGGATCCTGGCCGCCAGCTTCACTGCCACGGCGCTGTGGACACTGGTGCCGGACAAGATGGATGACGATGAAAACCCTGCGCGCCGCTTCGGCCCGTTCCTCACCACGCTGATTGCGTTTTTCCTCGCCGAGATCGGCGACAAGACCCAGGTGGCGACAGTCATGCTTGCCGCGCAATACCCGCACCTGATCATGGTCATCATCGGCACCACGCTGGGCATGCTGATTGCCAACGTGCCGGTGGTATTGGCGGGTAACTTTGCGGCAGACAAACTGCCGTTGACCCTGATTCGCCGACTGGCGGCTACCGCCTTCTTCGTGCTGGCGGTGGTGGCGGTGTATTCGGCGATGAAGGCCAGTGGCTGGGTGGGCTGATAGTCGCTGGGTAGGCTGACCTGTAGGAGCAGCCTTGCGCTGCGAAGAGGCCAGTGACAGCACAGTAGACCTTCGGCGCTGTCACCGGCCTCTTCGCAGCACAAGGCTGCGCCTACAGGTGACGCAGATTACTTCTTGGCAGCCTGATACAGCGGCATCACCTTCGGAATCGCGGCCTGCAACGAGGCAATACGGCTTTCGGACGCCGGGTGAGTGCTCATGAACTCAGGCGGCGCGCCTTCGGAAGCCTTGCTCATCTTGTTCCACAAGGTGATCGCGGCATTCGGGTCATAACCGGCACGTGCCGACAGCTCCAGGCCGATCAGGTCCGCCTCGTTCTCATTGGCACGGCTGTTGGGCAAGGTCATGGCGTAGTTCACCACGGTGTCGGCCATGGCCATGCTGCTTTGGCCTAGGCCGAAGATGGCACCCGCACCCTGACGGGCCATTTCCACGCCATAGGCCTTGGACATGGCTTCGCGGCTATGCTCACGCAGGGCGTGGGCGATCTCGTGACCGACCACCGCAGCAATCTCGGCATCGGTCAGCTTGAGTTGGTCGATCAAGCCGGTGTAAACGATGATCTTGCCGCCAGGGCCACAGTTGGCGTTGAGCTCGTCGCTCTTGATCACGTTGACTTCCCAGTTCCACTGGGCGGCATCCGGGCGAAACTTCGGCGCCTGGGCGATCAAGCGGTCAGCGATGACCTGCACGCGCTTGGCATCGGCACTGGACTTGTCCAGCACGCCCTTGTTCGACGCCTCACCGAGGGTCTGCTGGTAGGACTGGGCGTACATCTGGTTGACCTCATCGGTCGAGAGCATGCTGAACATGTACTGCTTGCGCTCGACACCGACGGCTCCGCCGCTGGTGGTATTCACCGCCTGGCAGCCTGCCAGCAAGATACCGGCACTCAACACACTGACAACAAATGACTTACGCATGAAAACACTCCCTTTTACATGCGGCGTATCCTAGGCTTAGTCGCCTGGACCCGCCATAGCCGCAGGGAAGAATTTTACCGGCTGCACGGCCGCGCGTTCTGGCCGGCGTCAGGCCGGCGTCAGGCACTCCGGTGCATCCAGTTTCGGGTCGTTGACAAAGTTTGCCAATGCCCGCTCACGCAGCGTAGCCGGGGGGCTGGCCAGCAGTTCCTGCAGGCGTGTGATCGGCGTATCAGGGTCCAGCCAGGCGGCTTGCCCCGCCTCGTCCAGAATCAACGGCCGGCGCTGGTTCATGGCGGCCTGGGTCACCACTGCGCAGCTCAGCCAAACCTGGTCCTGCACCGGATAGGCCTCCCACACCGCCGCAAAATACAGTGACGACCCCTCCCCTGGGGTCAGCCAATAGGGGCGTTTGCGCACCGTGCCGCGCCATTCATAAAAGCCATTGGCCGGCATCAGGCAGCGGCGCTGGCGAAACGCTTCGCGGAACATCGGCTGTTCGGCAAGGGTTTCTGCTCGGGCATGGGCAGGCGTGCGGGAAAGGTCAGTGAGCCAGGCTGGCGTCAGGCCCCAGCGTGCCTTGGCCAAGCCATGCTCGCCGTCAACCTGGCGCTGGATCAACACCGACGCACCGGGCGAGATATTCCATTGTGCCGGCTGGCCGACGGGAAAGCCCGGCAGACTGGCAAGGGCCTGGGGCCAGCGAAACAGGGCGTAACGTCCACACATGGGCGAATTTTTTACCTAGCAGATCAAGGTACCGGGATAGCTCTCCGGTTCGTCACCAACCAGTGGCTGGGCATCATTGTACGCATCGATCAGCTGCCGTGCGTACTCGGCCTGCTCGTCGGGCACGGCAAGCCCCAGCAAACCCTGCATCGGCAGTTCACCGGCAGCACCCACCAAGTCGCGGCCGACCAGGTGCACCGAGATGCCCTCACTGGCCAGCATGCCCACCAGCATTTCAGCCTCCAGCAGGCTTTCCGGTTCGTAGATCCGCTGCATCAGGCATCGTCCTCGCGTCTGACTTCGAGCATCCATTCGTCACCGTGCACCTGCAGGATGAACACCACTGGCTGGCAACAGACCTGGCAATCCTCGGTATAGACCTGGTCGCCACTGGAGATATCGACAGTGGTTTCCACCCGTTCGCCACAATACGGGCAATCATAGAAGTCAGTTTCCAGCATCGCGGCCTCCACGGTGACTTATGCGTATAATTGCCGGTCTGATTACAGGGCCTGTGCGTGTTCGAGCCGTTTTTCGAACCCCGTCCCTACCTATTACCCTAGCCGTTTCCAACAAGAGAGCATGATGGGCGAATTCGATGCCATCCGACCGTACGACGACGCTGAGGTCCCTGCCGTGTTGGCACGCCTGCTCAGCGACCCGGCATTCCTCGATATCCTCACCCACTTCCGCTTCCCGCGTGCTGCCGCCCCACTCGGCTGGCTGCTCAAGCCACTGATCGCCCGCCGCCTGCGCAAGGAATTCGCCGGCGTCACCTGCGTGTCGACCTTGCAAGACAAAGTCGAATACTACGTCGACCAGACCATCGAGCGCGCCACCGACGGCGTTACCTATTCGGGCGTCGAGCAACTCAAGGCCGGCACCGCGTACTTGTTCCTGGCCAACCACCGCGACATCGTCATGGACCCGGCCTTCGTCAACTACGCCGTGTACCACGCCGGCCTGCCGACCCCGCGCATCGCCATCGGTGACAACCTGCTGCAAAAACCCTTCGTCAGCGACATGATGCGCCTGAACAAGAGCTTCATTGTGCACCGCTCGCTCAGCGGTCGTCGCGAGAAGCTGGCGGCTTACCAACTGCTCTCGGCCTACATCAACCACTCGATCCGCAACGATGGCGCATCGATCTGGATCGCCCAGGCCGAAGGCCGCGCCAAGGACGGCGACGACCGTACCGACTCGGCGATCCTCAAGATGTTCCACATGAGCCGCAAGGACGAGCCGTTCGGCGCGGTCATTCAGAGCCTGAACCTGACGCCGGTTTCGATCAGCTACGAGTACGACCCCTGCGACCAGGCCAAGGCCCGCGAGCTGTACATCCGCGCCACCACCGGCACCTACAAGAAGGCGCCGGGCGAGGACGACAACAGCATCGCCAAGGGCATCACCGGCTACAAAGGCCGGGTGCACATCAACTTTGCCGCGCCGGTGACCGAGTACTTCGAGGACACCAAGCAGCTGGCAGCCGAAATTGACCGGCAGGTCCTCGGTGGCTACCGGTTGTTCCCGGTGCACTACCTGGCCTACGCGATGTGGGACGAGAAAGATGAGGCACTGCAAGTGCCGAGCGCCGAGAAGGTGTTCCCAGGCGAAGAGCTGGCGCGCGCCAAGGAAGAATGGCAGCGTCGCTTGGAGGCTTGCCCTGAAGAGCAGCGGCCGTACCTGGTGTTGCAGTACGCAACGCCGGTGCGCAACCAGTACCAGGTCAAGCAGCAAACGCCAGTTGCCTGATCAACCCGGGGCTGCTTTGCAGCCCCAAGGGTTCACACCCAGGTACTGAACCAGGACAGCAACAGCGCCATGGCCAGGCACGAAAAACCGAGAATATAGAAGTAACGCGGTACCCTCAGGTCAAACGCATCCACCACCCCCTCATCCACCGCCAGGCTTTCCCGCGTGACAGCCTCGCGCCGCCGTGCGCTGTGCAGCAGCATCCCGCCGGGGCACGTCATCAGCAACGCCAGCAGGTTGATCAGCTTGGTGGGATGGGCGGCCAGAAACCCCCAGAGCACTTGCAACGACATTACACAACCTCGGTTTGAAGGACGGCAAAGGCCGGCATTCTACCCAAGTCCGGCGTGGGCGCTCGGGCTCGGCGACAAAGTGTCACTAAATTTCATCTGTCACAGGTTCGTCATCAGAACAGGCCACTCTGTCGGCCTTATCCCGATCCGGAGCTCGTTCATGCTGCACGCCGA
Source organism: Pseudomonas sp. PAGU 2196 (assembly GCF_022179005.1). NCBI lineage: Bacteria > Pseudomonadati > Pseudomonadota > Gammaproteobacteria > Pseudomonadales > Pseudomonadaceae > Pseudomonas > Pseudomonas sp. PAGU 2196. The sequence continues at coordinate 79,592 of NZ_BNTL01000012.1, forward strand.
AAACCAGGACCGCCTCTATCTCGTAGCCCAGAGCGACGAACAGCAGGCGTTGATCGACGGTTTTGCCATCAATGTGCAGGACCGCCAGTGGCTGGTCTATTGCGCGCTGGGTGGGCACGCGCATGAGGACTTGCCGGAGGTGGATGTGGCTACCGGTTTCAGCCTGCTGGACTTCCATATCCAGGCGGCCTGAAGCCCCCCAAAAAAACAAACCCGCTGCCTGTCAGCCAGGCAGCGGGTTTGTTTTAGCAGGGCTGAACGCTTATTCGCCCAGTACTTGCCCGATGGTCGGGTCTTTGAACAGGCGGGTCAGGGCGTCGCTCAGCACGTCGCTGACCAGCTTGGTGTTGGTTTCCTGGTTCGGCGCCATGCCGAAACGCTGGTCCAGCGAAGCACCGTAACGGCCGCTGTAGCGGCGGTTGGCGTTGGCCACGTCGGCACGGAAGGTGGCACCGATGGTGGCCTCGGTCACGTACAGGTTGTCCTTGGGCGACTGGTACTTAAGCTCGGCCAGGGTCACGGTCAACTGCGGGGCATTGTAGGCATTCGCCGTCGGGGTGAAACCGAGCAGGCGCACAGCGGCTTCGGCCTGGGCCTGCAGCTTGGGCAGCACATCATTGCCACTGACACTGATGGTGCTGGTCTCGGGGTACATGCCACCGCGCGTGCCCAGGGACTGCGAAGCCCGGCCATCAACCACCTTGACCACCACCGGCTGACCGTGGCCGACAGGTGCGAGCTGGGCGGTGAGCTTGGGCTGCGGGCTGAGTTGTTGCGGGCTGTGGGCACATCCGACCAGGCTGAGGCTGGCCACCGCGATCAAACCGAACAACAGACGTTGCAACATGCGCGTTTCTCCAGAAAATGCGGCTAAGGCGCACAGTATACCTAGCGGCAACCTACAAGCGGCAAGCCACAAGAAAAAGCAGTACGCAGCGGTAGCCGGCTTTATATTGCCGGTTGCAGCCAGCCGCCCACTGCCCGCCAGCGCCCGGGTTTGCGCCCGCGCAAACACCCGTTGGCATCAACACAGCCTGCCGGCCTGACAAACGCTGCAATAAAAACCACGAATAACGACCTTTCTGCCTTCGACATCGCTATAATCTCCCCCCGATTATAAGGACGTCTCCTGATCGGGCCCCGCATTTGCCGCTTGACCCCGGCACCTTCACCGCTTCGCCCACAGAGAGCCTTCCACTCAGGTCTTGCATCGGCTGTCGTGCCTGCTTTTCCGGCCCTTCGCACTGCATGAACCTGTGGGTTGCCATCGCGCAGTCCCCTTTTGAGGTTCACGTCTCCAAAAGAGCGTGAAAAAACGGTTTTTCACAACTTCACGAGAGTGTGGCGAGCAAATGAACAGTCTGGCATGTGCAAAAGCGGCAGATGTGTCCCGAACAGCCCTGAACAGGCGGCAACTGCGCTCATCCCGGATGAGTGTCTGAGGCCGTTCCATAACGCACGCACGACACCTTGACCATAAGTCGAATTGCCGCACCCGTGGCAATCGGGGTTCAATACCCGAACCCGAAGACTGATTGGCGGTGTCCGCGGAAGTTGCAAGAACTGCGAAAAGTCGGACATGGCGATCCTGGCGAACCCAGGGATCCTATGCTGTCAATTAGGTAGCTGTAGATTGTGGAGACGCGTTAAATGGCGCAGAACGAATCGGTTGATGTAGTACTGGTAGGCGCGGGCATCATGAGTGCCACCCTGGCCGTACTGCTCAAGGAGCTCGACCCGACCCTCAAGCTGGAGGTCGTCGAGGCGATGGACTCCGGGGCCGCGGAAAGCTCCAACCCCTGGAACAACGCAGGTACCGGCCACGCTGGCCTGTGCGAGCTTAACTACACGCCCCAGGCCGCCGATGGCAGCATCGACATCAAGAAGGCCGTGCACATCAATACCCAGTTCGAGGTCTCGCGCCAGTTCTGGGCTTACCTGAGCAAGAAGGGTAACTTCGGCTCGGCGCGTGCCTTCATCAACCCTGTCCCGCACCTGAGCTACGTCGAAGGTGACAAGGGTGTTTCCTTCCTCAAGAAGCGCTTTGAACTGCTCAAGCAGCATCACGCCTTCTCCGAGATGGAATACACCGAAGACAAGGCCGTGATGAGCGACTGGATGCCGTTGATGATGCCCGGCCGCCCGGCCGACCAGCACATCGCCGCCACCCGCGTGGCGAAAGGCACCGACGTCAACTTCGGCGCATTGACCAACAAGCTGCTCAAGCTGCTGGGCGACTCGCCCGACGCGCAGGTCAAGTACAGCAAGAAAGTCGTCGGCCTGCGCCGTAACGGCAACGGCTGGACCGTGAGCATCAAGGACGTCAACAGCGGCGGCAGCCGTGAAGTCGACGCGCGCTTCGTATTCCTCGGCGCCGGTGGTGCGGCCCTGCCGCTGCTGCAGCTGTCGGGCATCCCCGAGAGCAAAGGCTTCGGCGGCTTCCCGGTCAGCGGCCAATGGCTGCGTTGCGACAACCCGGAAATCGTCAAACAGCACCAGGCCAAGGTTTACAGCCAGGCTGCGGTCGGCGCGCCACCGATGTCGGTGCCGCACCTAGACACCCGCGTGGTAGACGGCAAGACCTCGCTGCTGTTCGGCCCGTACGCAGGCTTTACCACCAAGTTCCTCAAGCATGGTTCGCTGATGGACCTGCCGCTGTCGGTGCGCATGGGCAACATCGGCCCGATGCTGGCCGTGGCCCGCGACAACATGGACCTGACCAAGTACCTGGTCAGCGAAGTGATGCAGTCGATGGAGCAGCGCCTGGAATCGCTGCGCCGCTTCTACCCGCAAGCCAAAGCCGAAGACTGGCGCCTGGAAGTGGCCGGCCAACGTGTGCAAATCATCAAGAAAGACCCGAAAAAGGGCGGCATTCTGCAGTTCGGTACCGAGCTGGTCTCGGCCCAGGACGGCAGCCTGGCCGCGCTGCTCGGCGCATCGCCGGGCGCTTCGGTAACCGTTTCGATCATGCTGGAACTGATCGAGCGTTGCTTCCCCGAGCAGGCCAAAGGTGCCTGGGCTGCCAAGCTCAAGGAAATCTTCCCCGCTCGCGAGAAGGTCCTGGCAACCGATGCCGCGCTGTACAACAAGATCAGTGCCGACAACGATGCCGCGTTGGAACTGGTGGAAGACAGCCCGGCCAAGCATTACGCCTGAGCTGGCTGAAACAAAAAAACGCCCCTCGGGGCGTTTTTTTGTGCCTGCGTTTTGGCCTGTGCCGGCCTCTTCATGGGCAAGCCCACAGGTTTTTCACAGATCTTGAGAGCGGTGCAATACCTGTGGGAGCGGGCTTGCCCGCGAAGAGGCCAGTACAGGCCTAACAATCAGCCGCGGGCTTTATCGATGATCTCGATGTACTCAGGGGCATTGCGCTGGTCGGCGATCTGTTCGACGAAGGTCTTGCCGTGCTCGTCCTTGCCATCCAGGTCCAGGCCCGCTTCGACGAAGAAACCGACGAAACGCTCGAAGTCGTCGACACGCAGGCCACGGTAAGCCTTGACCAGCTTGTGCAGCGACGGCGAAGTCACGCCATCGGCCGGCTCGAACTGAAGGAATGACTTGATGTAGTCGTCGCTGATTTCGTCACCGATTACCTGTTTCTTGTCTTTACGCATTGCCGACTCCAACTGGACCATCACGGAATTTCGAAGGCCGGCAGTTTACCCCCCGCAGGGCGCGCGCCTCAACGCGTACGTACGGTGCCAGTGTGCAGGTCAGCCCAGATATGGCCGTTGCCGTAGGTCAGAAACTGCACGTAGAGGGTTTCGTTGCGCAGCAGGTCCATGATCACGCGGTAATCACTGACCGGGTAGTTGAGGCTCAAGGTGCGGGTTTTCTCGTCATAAACGGGCTTTTTCAAGCTTTTGCCGGCTTCACCATCGAAGGTCAGCAGCACCTGGGCGATGGTGGCGCCCTTGCTCAGCGGCTTGCCCTTGAGGCGCATTTGCAACGATGCGGTGATGGGGATTGGTTGCTGGTCGGACTGGCGCTGGGCACCGACCACCACCGCATAATCGGTCACTTGCAGCAGTTGCTGACCGGTCGGCGCTTCCTGGCGCAGGGACAGGTCGTCAGGCGGCAGAAACTGGCTGTGCAGCGGTGCGGCACAGATCGGCAGGCTGACCGCCAGCAGGAGGGGAAGAATCGCACGCATGTGAGGCTCCTTGGCTTGAACAGGCACTCTAGCATGCTGTGTTCAGCCTGTACCGGGAGCCCGCGATCAATCGAACTGGGCGCGCATCCAGGCCTGGTACTCGGCCACGCCGGCCTCGCCTTCACGCGGCGCCCAGTGGGCATGCTCGCCCTCGCCCACTGGCCGGTACGGCCCGGCCTTGCATTCGAAGAGGATGCTGTCCGGTTCCAGTACCACCAACCCGTGGTAGGTACCGGGCGCTAGGTCTACACCCAGGCAGTCGCCGCCGGCCTGCAGCACCCGCTTTTCAATCACCGCACCGCGCTCATTGAAGATCAGCAGGCCAAGGCACCCCTTGAGCACGATCAGCGCTTCGGCCTTGTCGTCGCTCAGGTGCCGATGGGGTGGGATGTAGGTCGTCGGCTGCAGCCCGACTGCCATGCGGTGGCAAGGCTCTTCCATCTCATGGAAGTTATGGTGCTGCCGCCCGCGAGGGTTGGCGGCAGCCTTCTGCGCCAGCTCGGCGAACAGCGATTGGTCGATGAACGCAGGCTGGCGCATGGTTACAGCCCCTTGACGGCGAAGATGCCGTTAGCGTTGCGCCAGTAGCCCTTGTAGTCCATGCCATAGCCGAAGATGTAGCGATCGACGCAGGGCAGGCCGACGTAGTTGGCTTTAAGGTCTGGGCTGGCTTTGCGGTCGTGGTCCTTGTCGATCAGCACCGCGGTGTGCACCGAGCGCGCACCGGCGTGCTTGCAGAACTCGATGATGGCGCTGAGGGTGTGGCCTTCGTCGAGGATGTCGTCGACGATCAGCACGTCACGGTCGATGAACGAGACTTCTGGCTTGGCTTTCCAGAACAACTCGCCGCCGCTGGTCTGGTTGCGGTAGCGGGTGGCGTGCAGGTACGACGCTTCCAGCGGGAACTGCAGGTGGGTCAGCAGCTTGCCCGAGAAGATAAGGCCGCCGTTCATCACGCAGAAAACCACCGGGTTCTTGTCGTGCAGGTCTTTGCAGATCTGCTCGCCGACTTTGGCGATGGCCGCTTCGACTTCGGCTTCGGTGTACAGACAGTCTGCTTCGCGCATGACTTGACGGATGTGCTCGAGATCGGCGGGCATTGCGCTCTCCAGGGGGGGTATTTTGGAAAAGCGGGCAAAGGTACGCATCCGCTCGCCACAGATCAAGCATTTATGGACTAACGTCCAAAAGGACTACACGACAGCACAGGCTGAATAGATTAATCTAGCGCGGTTTTTTTGCCCGCCTTTCGGAGCCCCCCCTATGCCCACTCGTGAGATCCGCCATCCGCTGATCCGCCACAAGCTCGGCCTCATGCGCCGTGCCGACATCAGCACTAAGAATTTTCGCGAACTTGCCCAGGAAGTCGGCGCGCTTCTGACCTATGAAGCCACCCAGGACCTGCCACTGGAAACCTACGAGATCGACGGGTGGTGTGGCAAGGTGCAGGTCGAAAAAATCGCCGGCAAGAAGATTACCGTCGTCCCGATCCTGCGCGCCGGCATCGGCATGCTCGACGGCGTGCTCAGCCTGATTCCGGGTGCCAAGGTCAGTGCCGTCGGCGTCGCGCGCAACGAAGAAACCCTCGAAGCCCACACCTACCTGGAAAAGCTCGCGCCGGACATCAACCAGCGCCTGGCCCTGATCATCGACCCGATGCTGGCCACCGGCGCCTCGATGGTCGCCACCATCGACCTGCTGAAAAAAGCGGGCTGCAAAGAAATTCGCGCCATGGTGCTGGTCGCCGCCCCCGAAGGCATCAATGTGGTGGAAAAAGCCCACCCGGATGTGCAGATCTACACCGCTTCGATCGACCAGCGCCTGAACGAGCACGGCTACATCGTGCCGGGCTTGGGTGATGCCGGCGACAAGATCTTCGGCACCAAGCAAAAGGACGCCTGACCATGCAGGACGGCTTCAACGACCCGCTTTGGCGCCAGGTCGTTTCGGGCGCGCAGATGCTCTTCGTGGCATTTGGCGCGCTGGTGCTGATGCCACTGATCACCGGCCTCGACCCGAACGTCGCGCTGTTCACCGCCGGTATCGGCACGCTGCTGTTCCAGCTGGTCACCGGCCGTCAGGTCCCGGTGTTCCTGGCATCCAGCTTTGCCTTCATCACCCCGATCATCCTTGCCAAGGGCCAGTTCGGCCTAGCCGAAACCATGGGCGGCGTAATGGCCGCAGGCTTCGTCTACACCTTCATGGGGCTGATGGTAAAAATCAAAGGCACCGGTTTCATCGACCGCATGCTGCCGCCTGTAGTGATTGGCCCAGTGATCATCTCGATTGGCCTGGCCATGGCGCCCATCGCTGCCAACATGGCCATGGGCAAAGGCGGTGACGGTGCTGCGCTGATGCCTTACAAGACCGCCATGCTGATCTCGATGCCGGCACTGCTGACCACATTGATCGTCGCGGTCTTCGGCAAGGGTATCTTCCGCCTGGTGCCGATCATCTCCGGCGTGCTGGTGGGCTTTGCCCTGGCGTTTGCCTTTGGCGTGGTCGACACGGCCAAGATTGCCGCTGCACCATGGTTGGAGATCCCCAACTTCACCGCGCCGGCGTTCAACTGGCAGGCCATCCTGTTCATCGTGCCGGTAGCCCTGGCACCGGCGATCGAGCACATCGGTGGGGTGATTGCGGTGGGCAGCGTCACCGGGCGCGACTACCTGAAAAAGCCTGGCTTGCACCGCACCCTGCTGGGTGACGGCCTGGCGACCACGGCTGCCGGCCTGTTCGGTGGCCCACCCAACACCACCTACGCCGAAGTGACCGGCGCGGTGATGCTGACCAAGAACTACAACCCGAAGATCATGACCTGGGCGGCGGTGTTTGCTATTACCCTGGCCTTCATCGGCAAGTTCGGCGCGCTGCTGCAGAGCATTCCGGTACCGGTCATGGGCGGCATTCTGTGCCTGCTGTTCGGCTCGATTGCGGCGGTGGGCATGAACACCATGATCCGCCACAAGATCGACCTGGCCGAGGCGCGCAACCTGGTGATCGTTTCGGTGACCCTGGTGTTCGGTATTGGCGGCGTGTTGATCGGCAGCGGTGACGGCCCGGACGACTGGGGCCTGAAGGGCATCGCCCTGTGCGCCGTGGTGGCCATTGCCCTGAACCTGATCCTGCCGGGCAATGATGGCTGGAAGAACAAGAAGCTGGATGATCAGCTGCCTTGAGTGACACGGGCTCCTGCCGGAGAACGCCTCTCCTGTAGGAGCAGCCTTGTACTGCGAAGAGGCCGCCCCCACAAGGGCGGACTCATTCAGGCTTTCTCGCACATCCCCGCCAGCACCTTCACCCACTCTGGGTGATCATTCAGGCACGGCACCAGCAGCAATTCCTCGCCCCCGGCTTCGATGAACTGTTCTTTGCCGCGATCGCCGATCTCTTCCAGCGTCTCGATGCAATCGGCAACGAACGCCGGGCACATCACCAGCAGCTTCTTCACCCCCGCCTTGGCCAACTCGTCCAGCCGCGTCTCGGTATAGGGTTCGATCCACTTGGCGCGCCCCAGGCGCGACTGGAACGACACCGACCACTTGCCATCCGGTATGCCCATTTTCTGCGCAAAGGCCTTGGCCGTGGCCAAACACTGCCCGCGATAACACACGGCGCGCATTTCGGCACTGGCGTCCTTGCAGCAATCGGCCGCCTGAAAATCATGCTTACCGGTGGGGTCGAGCTTTTTCAGGTGCCGCTCCGGCAGCCCATGGAAACTCAGCAACAGGTGGTCGTAATCCTGCTGCAGGTAAGGCTTGGCGCTGGCCACCAACGCCTCGATGTACTCGGGATGGTCGTAGAACGGCTGCAGCACGCGCATCTGCAACGGCAACTGGCGCTCGCTGATCGTCTGTTTGGCCAACGCCACCACGGTGGTCACCGTACTGTCGGCGAACTGTGGATAAAGCGGTGCCAGGGTGACCTTGCGCACGCCCTGAGCTGCCAGGCGCTCCAGCACTTCGGGCAACGCCGGCTGGCCGTAGCGCATGGCGATTTCCACCGGGCCATGGGGCCAGTGCTCGACCATCGCAGCCTGCAGGCGGCGGGTCAGCACCACCAGTGGCGAGCCTTCGTCCCACCAGATCGACGCGTAGGCGTGCGCCGACTGTTCCGGGCGCTTGATCAGAATCAACGACACCAGCAAGCGCCGCACCGGCCAAGGCAGGTCGATCACGTACGGGTCCATCAGGAACTGGTTGAGGTAACGGCGCACATCGGCCACCGAAGTGGAGGCCGGGGAACCCAGGTTCACCAGCAGCAGGGCGTGATCGGTCATGCAGCGTCCTATGTCAGAGGCGGCTGGACAAGTCGTCCAGGGCCGATTGCAGATCGTTGAAACGGAAAGCGAAACCTGCCGCCAGCAAGCGCACCGGGCGCGCCCGCTGGCCGCCGAGCAACAGCGTCGACAGCTCGCCGAGCCCTGCCTTCAGCAAAAGCGCAGGCACAGGCAGCAGCGCCGGCCGGTGCATCGCACGGCCCAGCCGCCTGGCGAACTCACGGTTGCGCACAGGCTCTGGGGCGCAGGCATTATAAGGACCGCTGGTGTCCTTATGCTGCAAGAGAAAATCAATCAGGGCGACCTGGTCGTCTATATGGATCCACGGCATCCACTGCCGACCATCGCCCAACGGCCCGCCCAGCCCGAGCTTGAAGGGCAACCGCAGGCGCGACAAAAAGCCGCCATCGCTGGCCAGTACCAACCCGGTGCGCACCAGCACCACGCGGATGCCTTGAGCTTGCGAACGCTGGGCAGTTTCTTCCCAGGCAATACACAACTGGCTGGCAAAATCTTCGCGCACCGGCTGGGACGCCTCGGTGAGTTCACGCTCACCGCCGTCCCCATACCAACCCACCGCAGAACCGGAAATCAACACCTCAGGGCGCTGCTCACGCGCCCCCAGCCATGCCAGCAGTTGCTCGGTGAGGGTGATGCGGCTGGCCCACAACAGGTTGCGCCGGGCTCCGGTCCAGGGCCGGTCAGCGATCGGCGCACCCGCCAGGTTGATGACCGCGTCGAGGTGATCGTCCGCTTGCAGTTCGTCCAACTGGGCGATACCGCGCACCCCGCTACCGCACAGTTTGGGCACCTGCTCCGGTCGGCGGCTCCAGACCGTGAGGCGATGGCCCTGGCCGAGCCAGAACTGGCACAGGTGCTGGCCAATCAAGCCAGTGCCGCCTGTCAGCAATATATGCATGGCTGTGTCCTCGCAGAATGCGGCTGTGGTCTATTTTTAAGATCAAGGCACTTTTTTGACCCGACGCTCTCGGATAAACATAGGCCAACCTGCTCTATAAAGCGGAATAACCTTATACAAAAGTTGTGCATTGTACAGGTTTGCCTGACAGCGTAGTCTGCTCACAGCAAGGTTTGAAGAGGCCATCATGACAGTACCTATTGCCATCATCGGTGCCGGTATCGCCGGTCTGTCCGCCGCCCAGGCACTGCAAAAGGCCGGGCAATCCGTGCACCTGTTCGACAAAGGCCACGGCAGTGGCGGGCGCATGGCCAGCAAGCGCAGCGAGGCTGGCGCGCTGGACCTGGGCGCCCAGTACTTCACTGCCCGTGATCGGCGCTTCGTCGAACAGGTCCAGCAATGGGTAGCCGCCGGTTGGGCCGAGCAGTGGAAGCCGCAGCTGTACAACTACCGCGATGGCGAACTCACCCCCTCCCCAGACGAGCAAACACGCTGGGTTGGCGTGCCCCGCATGAGCGCCATCACCCGTGGCCTGCTCAAGGATGTGACCGTCAACTTTGGCTGCCGCATCGCTGAAGTGTTCCGCGGCAAACAGTACTGGCACCTGCAAGACACCGAAGGCTGCAGCCACGGCCCATTCAGCCGCGTGGTAATCGCCGTGCCGGCGCCACAGGCCACGCCGCTGCTGGCCTCGACCCCCAAACTCGCTGCGGTGGCAGCAGGCGTGCAGATGGAGCCCACCTGGGCGGTTGCCCTGGGCTTCCAGACCCCACTGGACACCCCGATGCAAGGCTGCTTCGTGCAGGACAACCCGCTGGACTGGCTGGCCCGCAACCGCAGCAAGCCAGGGCGGGACGAGCACCTCGATACCTGGGTGCTGCATGCCACGTCGAACTGGAGCCGGCAGCACATCGACCTGTCGAAGGAAGAGGTGATCGAGCAGTTGTGGGGCGAGTTCGCCGAACTGGTCGGCTGCGTGGTACCGGCCCCCACCTTCGCCCTCGCCCACCGCTGGTTGTATGCACGCCCCACCAGCAACCACGAGTGGGGCGCCTTGGCCGATGCCGATCAAGGCCTGTATGCCTGTGGCGACTGGTGCTTGTCCGGGCGTGTCGAAGGCGCGTGGCTGAGCGGCCAGGAAGCGGCCCGACGGCTGCTGGAACACCTCGACTGAGCGGGCGCTGAACCTGTACAAAAAAACTTGTTTGCATAACTCCGTAGCTGTGCTGGAATAAACTTGTACAAATTTGATTTCACGTACAGGTTTTCCGGAGACAGCCATGCAAGCCGCCACCGCCCACAGCAAGCCTCGCATCGCGATCAGCGCCTGCCTGACCGGCCACAGTGTGCGCTACAACGGCGGGCACAAGGCCTCCGACCTGTGCCGCACACAACTGGAAGCGCATTTCGAATGGGTGCCCGTTTGCCCAGAAGTGGCTATCGGCCTCGGCATTCCACGCGATCCTATCCGCCTGGTCGGCAACCCTGAGCAACCCGAAGTGGTCGGCACCCGCAACCCCGGCATGGACCTGACCGGCCCGCTGCGCACCTATGGCGAGCAGATGGCCGGCGAGCTCGATGATATCTGCGGCTACATCTTCATGCAGAAGTCGCCCTCCTGCGGCCTGGAGCGGGTCAAGGTCTACCAGGACAACGGCCACCCCGCCTTCCATGGCGGCCGCGGCGTTTATGCCCACGCTTTCTGCAGCCTGCGCCCGGACCTGCCGGTGGAAGAGGAAGGCCGCCTGCACGATGCCGTGCTGCGCGAAAACTTCATCAGCCGCGTGTACGCCTATGCCGATTGGCAGCGCCTGTTGGCCGAAGGCCTCAGCCGCGGCGCGCTGGTGCGCTTTCATGCGCGCTACAAGTACCTGTTGATGGCCAACAACCCCCAAGCCTACCGCACGCTGGGGCGGCTGCTCGGCACCATGAGCCGCGATGACGACCCACAGGAGATCGGGCCACGTTACTTCAGCGAGCTGATGCAAGCGCTGCGTCGCTGTGCCAGCCGTGGCACGCACTGCAACGTGCTGCAGCACCTGAGTGGCTACTTCAAAGATGCCCTGACCGCACAGGACAAAGCCGAATTGCAAACCCTCATCAGCCAGTACCAACAAGGCGTGGTGCCGCTGGTCGTGCCTCTGACCTTGCTCAAGCATCACCTGCGCAAACACCCAGACCCTTACCTGATGCAGCAAGCCTACCTGCAACCACACCCCGAGAGCCTGGGGCTTCGTAATGCCGTCTGAAAGCCTGCTGCCTATCGGCGAGCTCGCCCGCCGCACCGGCGTCAACCCCGTCACCCTGCGTGCCTGGGAACGTCGATACGGCCTGCTCAAGCCGCAACGCACCGCTAAAGGGCACCGTTTGTATTCCATCGAGCAGGTCGAACGGGTCGAAGCGATCCTGGCCTGGCTGCAGCGCGGCGCGTCGGTGGGCCAGGTGCGCGAGCTGCTCGACAAACCCACCAGCAGCGCCCCGCAAAGCGACTGGCAGGCCCGGCAGGCGCAGTTGATCGAGGCCATCGCCAACCTCTCGCAACGTGCACTCGACCAGCAACTCAACCAGGCCATGGCGCTGTACCCCGCTATCACCCTGTGCGAGCAACTGCTGCTGCCCCTGCTCGACAGCCTGGAGCTGCGCTGGCGCAACTATTTCAATGCCCGGCTTGAACAGGTGTTTTTCCATACCTGGCTGCGCAGCAAGCTCGGCGCTCGGGTGTACCACGACAACCAACTGCTACAAGGCCCAGCGGTGCTGCTGGCCGAAGACAGCGAGCAGGCCGTCGACCCCGCTCTGTGGCTATGCGCCTGGCTGCTGAGCAGCAATGGCATCCCTGTCGAAGTGCTGGAACAGCCGGTTGGCGGCCCGCAGCTGCAACGGGCGATCGCCGCACTGCAGCCGCGCGCCCTCCTGCTGCACCTGGGGCCACGCATCGACAGCAAAGCCTTGCAGCGCCTGTTGCAAGGCATACCTGGGCCAAAACTGCTGGGTGGCGCCACGCTCGCCCTGCATGAGGCCCACTTGAACGCCCTCGACCTTCCCGAGCTCTTCCTGTTCGATACCCCGCAGTCGGCATTGCGCGTGCTTCAAGGCAATGGCCGCCGGCCTGTAGAGATGAATGCGCCATGCAACTGATCTGGCTGCGCAGCGACCTGCGCATCGATGACAACACCGCCTTGAGCGCAGCCTGCGAACGCGGCCCGACACTTGCCCTGTGGCTGGTCAGCCCCGGCCAGTGGCAGGCGCATGACGACGCAGCCTGCAAAGTCGACTTCTGGCTGCGCAACCTGCGCACGCTGCGTCAGTCGCTGGAGGCCCTCAACATCCCGTTGCTGATCCGCACCATCGATACGTGGGATCAGGCGCCACAGGCCGTGTTGGACGCCTGCCGTCAGCACCGGGTCGAGGGCGTGCACTGGAACGAGGAGTACGGCATCAACGAAGAGCGCCGCGACCAGGCTACGCGGGCACTGCTGGAGCAGTCAGCCATCCAGGCGCACAGCTACCTCGACCAGTTGTTCTTCCGCCCAGGCACGGTCCTCACCCGCAGTGGTGACTACTTCCAGGTCTTCAGCCAGTTCAAGAAAAACTGCCTCGAACACTTGCACCGCAGCCTCCCGGCGTTAGCCCCTCGAGTCAAACCGCAGTCGCCCCTGAACATCGCCAGCGACCCCATACCCGAGCAGATAGAGGGCTTCGACACACCGCCGCGCACCTTGAGCGACCACTGGCCAGCAGGGGAAGCCGAGGCGCAGAGCCGCCTGACGCGCTTTCTTGATGAGGCGATTGACGACTACCATCACCTGCGCGACCTCCCCGCCAAGCCGGGCACCAGCCAGCTCTCGGCCTATCTGGCCGCTGGGGTGATCTCACCCCGGCAATGCCTGCACGGCGCCCTCGCCTGCAACCGTGGCGAGTTTGACAGCGGCAGCACGGGCATCCAAACCTGGATCAACGAGTTGCTCTGGCGAGAGTTCTACAAGCACATCCTGACGGGTTATCCACAGGTCTCGCGGCACCGCGCCTTCCGCACCCACACCGAAGCCTTGCCATGGCGCGATGCGCCTGAAGACCTCGCGGCCTGGGAACAGGGGCGCACCGGCTTCCCGATCATCGATGCCGCCATGCGCCAGTTGCTGGACACCGGTTGGATGCACAACCGCCTGCGCATGATCGTCGCCATGTTTCTCAGCAAGAACCTGCTGATCGACTGGCGCAAAGGCGAACGGCATTTCATGCGCCACCTAATAGACGGTGACCTGGCGGCCAACAACGGTGGCTGGCAATGGAGCGCGTCCACCGGGACCGATGCAGTGCCCTACTTCCGCATCTTCAATCCGGTTTCGCAGTCTCAGCGCTTCGACCCGCAAGGGCGATTCATTCGTCACTGGGTACCGGAATTGCAGGGCCTGGATGAGAAAGCCATTCATCAGCCCGTGAAGGTTGCGGATCTTTTTGCTACTAATTCGTATCACAATCCAATCGTCGATCTCGGCAGCAGTCGCCAGCGTGCATTGGAGGCCTTCAAAGGCCTTCCGCGCCGGCAGGATCAGGGGGCAGTATCGTGAACAGCGCTCGCAGTTTCTGGGTAACAGGGGCCAGTAACGGATTAGGGCTGGCATTGGTTGAGCGGTTACTCGAGCAAGGGCATCGGGTGGCCGCCAGTAGCAGGGAATGTGAGGCGCTGGATACCCTGGGCGCGCGGTTCGCCCAGCAGTTGTTGCGCCTGCCGGACCAGTTGCAGGTGCTGGAACAGGTCGATGCAGCCAGCACAGTGTTGTTGAATACTTGGGGTTCGCTGGATTGCCTGATCATCAATGCCGGCACCAGTGATTACCTGGCCGACGACGTGGCCGATGATGAGCTGTTCGAGGCCATCGCCAGCGGCAACCTGGTGGCCAGCGAACGTTGCCTGGCCAGTGCCTTGCCGCTGCTGACGAAGGGTGATGCACCTCAGGTAATGGCCATCCTCAATCGCTACTCGGCCACGCAGCTGTTTGCACCCACCCAGGTTGCCAGCGGCTTCAACAGCACTGCCCAGTGGTTTCGCGAGCAACGCCAAGTACTGGAAAAGCTACAGATCAGCTTGACGGTAGTGGGACCGCAATCGTTGAAAACACCCGTGACAACGGCGCAAGCGATACCCGAGGCCTGGACGCCTGAAAGCGCTGCCGAGGAACTGTTGCGACGGTTGCCGCAACGCGAGCCGGAATTGGTACTGGAGACGCTGGACCTGAGCAGCTTGTGGCCACTACGACCCTGATCTTGTAGGAGCAGCCTTGCGCTGCGAAGAGGTCGGTGAGACCACAAAGAATCTCTGCTGCTATTACCGGCCTCTTCGCAGCGCAAGGCTGCTCCTACAAGGGTGCGGGGCAGCTTAGAGTGCCATGCGGTAATGCAGGCTGTAGCTCTCTACACCGTCGTTAGGTTGCTTGATGCCAGCATTGGAATAGTGAATGGCCCGTACACCAATTTCATGCCCGCCCGCAAAGCGCAGTCCAAAACCGATTCGGTCTTCGAACTGGAACGCCGAGCCCAGCTCATTGCTTTCAAGCTCGGTGCTGGAAAAGGCCGCGACGCCAATCCCGGCCTCGATATAGGGCTTTACCGAATCCCCCGCAAACTCATAAACGAATACCGGTGCGAACGACAGGCTGTGGTTGCTCGCGGTCTTGTCGCCATCCCAGTAGGTGTAAGCCCCATCCCAATACCCGGTCAGGCGGCCAACACTGGTCTGCCACCAGCTCGCGTCCCAGTTCGATTGCAGACCCAGCCGGTAGACCATGGTCGAGTCACCCGTCTGCCCCACCGAAAATGAAACATCGGCCGCCTGCGCCGACACTGCTTGCCCCAAGGTAAAGACGGCAGCCGCCGCCAAGCCGAGCAGTTTCCTCATAAGAAACATCCTTCTTTCTAATGCTGTTGTTAGTGTTTGCCTCGTGTCAGGCAAATCTGTAGAAATCGGCAGTGGTACGATAGTTCAGCTAATTTTCACGTTTTTTTCACAACGTAAAGCGTTGCACACTGTCGGACTTCTGCCACAGCAACGGTAGGATTTTTCTCAGGGATTGTGGGTCGGAACTGGTCCAGAAGCGGGTATCCACTGCCGGGCCCTCAGCCAGCAGGTCGCTGGCGCTCAGCAGACGCTGCAGTTGACGCGCCACGGCGGCGCCGGTATCGATGATGGCTACGTCCGCCGGCACCATGTCGGCCAGCAGCGTGCGCAGGAAGGGGTAATGCGTGCAACCCAGGATCAGCGTGTCGCAGCCAGCCGCCAGCAGCGGCTGCACATAGCCGAGCAACAACTGGCGCAAGGCCGGGCTGCTCAGGTCGCCGGTTTCGATCCGCTCGACCAGGCCGGGGCAAGGCTGGGTGACCACGCGCACATCGCTGGCGAAGCGGTCGAGCAACGCCGCGAACTTGGCGCTCTGCAAGGTGCCGGTCGTGGCCAGCACGCCGACCACGCCGGAGCGGGTGGCTGCGGCAGCCGGCTTTACCGCTGGCTCCATGCCCACCAGCGGCCATTGCGGGTACAGCTCGCGCAGGTCGGCAACGGCCGCCACTGTCGCGGTATTACAGGCCAGGACAAAGGCCTTGGCGCCTTGCTGCTGGAAGAACTCGGCAATACGCCGGCAGCGCTGGCGGATGTAATCCGCCGACTTTTCACCGTAAGGCACGTGCCCGCAATCGGCCACATACAGCAGTGATTCGTTAGGCAGCAGGCGCTGGATCTCGGCCAGTACCGACAAACCGCCGACACCCGAATCCATTACGCCAATCGGCGCCGAACGCTCAGCCATCGCGCTTGCCACAGACCGCGCAACCCGGGTCGCGCTTAACCCGCAGCTCACGAATGCGCGTGCCGAGGGCATCGATCAGCAACAGGCGGCCCACCAGCGGCTCGCCGAACCCAGCCAAGAGTTTCATGGCTTCCAGGGCCTGCAGGCTACCTACCAGCCCCACCAGCGGGCCGATCACGCCGGCTTCGCTGCAGGTCAGTTCAGCCTCGCTGCCATGGCCATACAGGCAGTGGTAGCAAGGGCTGTAGTCACGCCGCGGGTCGAACACCGACAGCTGGCCTTCGAGGCGGATTGCCGCGCCACTGACCAGGGGTTTACCGGCAGCAACGCACGCAGCGTTGACCGCCTCGCGGGTAGAAAAGTTGTCGGAGCAGTCCAGCACCAGGTCGACCGCCGCCACCGCAGCGGCCAGCGAGTCCTCGTCCAACGCCTGGCGATGAGCGACCAGGCTGATCTCTGGGTTGATCGCCTCCAGGCGCTGCAGCGCCGAGTCCACCTTGCTCATGCCGACGCTGGCGCTGTCGTGGATCACCTGGCGTTGCAGGTTGGTCAGGTCAACGGTGTCGAAGTCCGCCAGGTGCAGCTCACCCACGCCCGCCGCAGCCAGGTACAGCGCCACAGGCGAGCCCAAGCCACCGAGGCCGACGATCAGGGCCTTGCTCTGCTTGAGCCGCAGTTGGCCGTCGATATCGATCTGTGCCAGCAAGACCTGCCGGCTGTAGCGCAACAGTTCCTGATCACTCAGCATGGCAGGCGCCCCAGGGTAATGCGTTCATGGCGGCCCAGGTCCGTGCGGCTGGCCACCTCGCTAAAGCCGTGTTCAGCCAGCAAGGCGCGCACCGCTGCGGCCTGATCGTAGCCGTGCTCCAACAACAACCAGCCACCTGGCAGCAGGTGGCGTGGCGCCTGGGCGGCAATCACGCGCAGGTCGTCCAGGCCATCGGCGCCCGCCACCAGCGCGCTGCTGGGCTCGAAGCGCACGTCGCCAGCGACCAAGTGCGGGTCTTCAGTGGCGATGTACGGCGGGTTGCTGACAATCAGGTCAAAGCGCGCATCGCCCAGGCCATCGAACCAGTGGCTGACACGCACCTGGACGTTAGCCAGCCCCAGGCGTTGGCGATTACGCTCGGCCAACGCGACCGCCTCCTCCACCCGGTCTACCGCCGTCACCTGCCAGGCCGGGCGATCGCCGGCCAACGCCAGGGCAATGGCCCCGGTCCCGGTGCCCAGGTCGAGCACCTTGGCCGGGGTTGCTGGCTGAAGCTCAAGGGCAGTCTCGACCAGCAGCTCGGTGTCCGGACGCGGGATCAGTGTATGCGGCGCCACTTCCAGGTCGATGTTCCAGAACCCTTGCTGCCCGAGGATATAGGCGACCGGCTCGCCACTACGGCGGCGCTGCAGGTAACCGGCGTAGGTGTCGGCCGCTTCGCTGCTGACGATGCGCTCGGGCCAGGTATGCAGGTAGCTGCGCGACTTGCCGATGGCCGCAGCCAGCAACAGTTCGGCATCCAGCCGCTCGGTGGGCGATTCGGGCAACTGCGCATTGCGCAGCAAGCTGGCGATGATGGTCATCAGTCCCCCAGGGCGGCCAGTTGATCGGCCTGGTATTCGGCCAACAGCGGTTCGATCACGGCGTCTACGCCACCGGCGAGGATGTCGTCCAGCGAATACAAGGTCAGGTTGATGCGGTGATCGGTGACCCGGCCCTGTGGATAATTGTAGGTGCGGATACGCTCGGAGCGGTCACCGGAGCCCACCAGCAGCTTGCGCTCACTGGCAATGGCGTTCTGTGCGGCGCTGGTCTGCATGTCGTTGAGCTTGGCCGACAGCCAGGACATGGCGCGGGCGCGGTTTTTGTGCTGCGAACGTTCTTCCTGGCACTCGACCACCATACCGGTTGGCAAGTGGGTGATGCGCACCGCCGAGTCGGTTTTGTTGATGTGCTGGCCGCCGGCGCCGGAGGCGCGGTAGGTGTCCACGCGCAAGTCGGCCGGGTTGATTTCGATCGCGGCCTGCTCGTCGGGCTCGGGCAGCACCGCCACGGTGCACGCCGAGGTGTGGATACGGCCTTGGGACTCAGTTTCCGGCACGCGCTGCACGCGGTGTGCGCCCGATTCGAACTTGAGCTTGCCATACACGCTTTCGCCTTCGACGCGGGCAATGATTTCCTTGTAGCCGCCGTGTTCGCCTTCGTTCTCGGAAAGAATCTCCAGGCGCCAGCCACGCTTCTCGGCATAGCGCGAATACATGCGGAACAAGTCGCCCGAAAAGATCGCCGCCTCGTCGCCACCGGTGCCGGCGCGAATTTCGAGGAACACGTTGCGCCCATCGTTAGGGTCCTTGGGCAGCAGCATGCGTTGCAGCTGGGCTTCCAGCGTCAGCAATTGCTCCTTGGCTTCGCGCACTTCTTCCACGGCCATTTCACGCATGTCCGGGTCGCTGTCCTTGAGCAGCGCCTGGGCGCCTTCCAGGTCGTCCTGGACTTTGCGCCACGCTTGATAGGCAGCGTAGACCGGCTCGACTTCGGCGTATTCGCGGGAATAGGCGCGGAAACGCGTCTGGTCGGAGATGACTTCAGCGTCACCGAGCAGTGCGGTCAGTTCTTCGAAGCGGTCCTGGATGATATCCAGTTTGTTCAGCAGCGACGCTTTCATTGCGAGGATTTGTCCGTCGAGCCCTCGTTGAGGGCAAAGAGTTCCTGGGCCATGGCCAGCGCATCGAGGCGGCCCTCGGCCGAGAGCTTTTTCAGCTGCACGCTGGGGGCGTGCAGGAGTTTATTGGTCAGGCCCCGGGCCAGTTGGGCCAGCACGTCTTCGGGGTTGCCGCCGTTGGCCAGCAGACGCTGGGCTTTTTGCAGTTCTTCATCACGCAGCCGCTCGCTTTGCTGGCGGTAGGCCTTGAGCACGTCCACCGCAGCCAGCTCGCGCAGGCGCACCATGAAGTCTTCGGCGCCCACCGACACCAGCTCTTCGGCGGCCTGGGCAGCGCCCTGGCGGCTCTTGAGGTTTTCTGCGACCACATCGTGCAGGTCATCGACGGTGTAGAGGTAAACGTCGTCGAGTTCGCCGACTTCGGGCTCGATATCACGCGGGACGGCGATGTCGACCATGAAGATCGGCTTGTGCCGGCGTTGCTTCAGCGCGCTCTCGACCGCACCCTTGCCGAGGATCGGCAACTGGCTGGCGGTGGAGCTGATGACGATGTCGCTGTTGGCCAGCTCTTGCGGGATATCGGCCAGCAGCACGGCATGGGCGCCAAACTGCTCGGCCAGGGTACTGGCGCGCTCCAGGGTCCGGTTGGCCACGACGATACGCCGCACGCCTTGCTCGTGAAGGTGGCGGGCGACCAGGGTGATGGTCTCGCCGGCGCCAATCAGCAGCGCCTGGCTGCGGCCCAGGTCACTGAAGATCTGCCGCGCCAGGCTCACCGCGGCGAACGCCACCGAGACCGGGTTCTCGCCGATCGCGGTGTCGGTGCGCACCTGCTTGGCGGCACTGAAGGTGGCCTGGAACAGGCGCCCGAGCAGCGGGCCGACAGTGCCGGCCTCACGCGCCACGGCGTAGGCAGACTTCATCTGGCCGAGGATCTGCGGCTCGCCAAGCACCAGCGAGTCAAGGCCCGAGGCCACGCGCATCATGTGCCGTACAGCGTCGTGCTCTTCATGGATGTAGGCGCTGGCGCGCAGTTCATCCAGGCTCAGGCGGTGATAATCGGCCAGCCAATGCAGCACCGCGTCGGCAGACAAGTGGTCCTGCTCTATATAGAGCTCGCTACGGTTGCAGGTCGACAGGATCGCCGCTTCACGGCTGGCGGTCAGTCGGCAGAGCTGCTGCAGGGCGTCCACCAGCTGCTCTGGGGTAAACGCCACGCGCTCGCGTACGTCTACCGAGGCAGTCTTATGGTTGATACCAAGTGCAAGAAAGGCCATGCAAGGTCGCTGGTTATGACGAGAAGCCGATAATTGTCCTCTTTCGCAGGTTCCAGAACAACCACCGTTCGCTATTGTCGTGATAGCGCCGGAATATCCCCTGTCAGCGCTCACCCGGAACCTGCTTGCCCCTGCCATGGTCGCAGTTAACCAAATGCTTCGCAGGTGGGTTTGCCACCGCGCTTGTGTCATCATGCTCCGACCGCCGGTGAGTCCTTTTAAGCCTTTTTATGAACAGACCCTACGCACTGCTGCTTGCCTTCGCCCTGCTCCAGGGTTGCCAGAGCCTGGCCCCGCAAAAAGCCGAGCCTCCCGTTGCCGAGGCCGGCGCAGGCGCAGGCGAGGCCGAAAAACCCGTGGTGTACGGTTCGTTCAAGCAAGACACCCTTTATAGCCTGCTGGTCGCGGAGCTGGCCGGCCAGCGCAACCGCTTCGACATCGCCCTGGCCAACTACACCGACCAGGCCGAAAAGACCCAGGACCCAGGCGTCTCCGAGCGTGCCTACCGTATCGCCGAATACCTCGGCGCCGACGAGCCGGCCTTGGACAACGCCCTGGTCTGGGCCCGCAACGACCCAGACAACCTCGACGCCCAACGCGCCGCCGCCATCCAGCTGGCCCGTGCCGGGCGCTACGACGATGCCATGGTCTACATGGAAAAAGTCCTGCAGGGCCAGGGCGATACCCATTTCGACTTCCTCGCCCTGTCCGCCGCCGAGACCGACCAGAGCACCCGCGACGGCTTGCTGCAGAGCTTCGAACGCCTGCTGGTCAAATACCCGGACAACGGCCAATTGGTGTTCGGCAAGGCGCTGCTGCTGAACCAGGACGGCAAGACCGAAGAAGCGCTTGAGCTGCTCGAGGCGCACCCGCCGCAAGACGGCGAGATCGCCCCGGTCCTGTTGCGCGCCCGCCTGCTGCAGGCCCTCGACCGCGGCAAAGAGGCCCTGCCCTTGCTGCGGGGTGCGATCCGCGACAACCCGGATGACAAACGCCTGCGCCTGACCTACGCCCGTACCCTGGTCGAGCAGGACCGCATGGCCGATGCCAAAAGCGAGTTCATCAGCCTGGTCCAGCAGTACCCCGAAGACGATGAGCTGCGTTACTCGCTGGCCCTGGTATGCCTGGAAAACAAAGACTGGGATGAGGCCGAAGGCTACCTGCAGGAGCTGATCGAGCGTGACAGCAACGTCGATGCCGCCCACCTGAACCTGGGCCGCATCCGCGAAGAGCGCCACGACCCCGAAGCCGCCTTGCGCGAATACGCCCTGGTCGGCCCCGGCCCCGACTACCTGCCGGCGCAACTGCGCCAGGCCGATATCCTGATTGCCAACGGCCGCGGCAGCGAGGCCTCGCGCCTGCTCGCCGAAGCCCGCGAGGCGCAGCCAGACGTCGCCGTGCAGCTGTACCTGATCGAGTCGGAAAGCTACAGCAACAACAACAAGGATGCCCAGGCCAACCAGGTGCTGCAGCAGGCCATCCAACGCTACCCGGACGACCTCAACCTGCTGTACACCCGCGCCATGCTGGCCGAAAAGCGTGACGACCTGCCGCAGATGGAAAAAGACCTGCGCGCCATCATCGCCCGCGAACCCGAAAACGCCATGGCGCTGAACGCCCTGGGTTATACCCTGGCCGACCGCACCACCCGCTACGCCGAAGCCAAGGCGCTGATCGACAAAGCCCACCAGCTGACGCCGGACGACCCGGCCGTGCTCGACAGCCTGGGCTGGGTCGCCTACCGCCAGGGCAAACTCGACGAAGCCGAAGGCTACCTGCGCCAGGCCCTGGCGCGCTTCCCCGACCATGAAGTGGCCGCTCACCTGGGCGAAGTCCTGTGGGCCAACGGCAAGCGCCGTGAAGCCCGCCAGGTCTGGGCCAAGGCCTTCGAAGCCCAGCCCGACAGCCCTATCCTGCGCAAGACCGTACTGCGCCTGACCGGATCAGAGACCCTTTAACGCCATGTTCCTGCGCCATTTAATCACCTTCACCCTGATCGCCCTGCTCGCGGGCTGTGCCGGCTTCGGTAGCCGCGAAGCCCTGCAGGGCCAAGGCGACCCGCAGCAGTGGCGCCAGCACAAGGCGCAACTAAGCACCCTGGATGGCTGGCAGATCAACGGCAAGGTCGGCATCCGCGCCCCGCGCGACTCCGGCAGCGGCACGTTGTTCTGGCTGCAACGCCAGGACTACTACGACATCCGCCTGGCTGGCCCATTGGGCCGTGGCGCCGCCCGCCTGACCGGCCGCCCCGGTGGCGTGGTGCTGGAAGTGGCCAACCAGGGCCGCTACGAAGCGACCAGCCCCGAGGCCCTGCTGGAAGAACAGCTGGGCTGGCAACTGCCGGTATCGCACCTGGTCTGGTGGGTGCGTGGCCTGCCCGCGCCCGACAGCAAGAGCAAGCTGACCCTGGACGGCGACAGCCGCCTGGCCAGCCTCGACCAGGATGGCTGGCAGGTCCAGTACCTGAGCTACACCGAGCAGAATGGCTACTGGCTGCCCGAGCGCCTGAAACTGCACGGCAAGGACCTCGACGTGACCCTGGTGGTCAAGGATTGGCAGCCACGCCAGCTGGGGCACTGATCGATGAACACGCTCACCCTGCCGGCCCCGGCCAAGCTCAACCTGTGGCTGCACATCATCGGCCGCCGCCCTGACGGTTACCACGAGCTGGAAACCGTCTTCCAGTTCCTCGACCACGCCGACGAATTGACCTTCGCCCTGCGTGAAGACGGCGTAATCCGCCTGCACACCGACATCGAGGCGGTGCCCCACGACAGCAACCTGATCGTACGCGCCGCACGCAAACTGCAAGCGCAATCCGGCACAACGCTTGGCGCCGACATCTGGCTGACCAAGGTCTTGCCCATGGGCGGTGGCATCGGTGGCGGCAGCTCGGATGCCGCGACCACCCTGCTGGCGCTGGCGCACTTATGGCAACTGGGCTGGGATGAAGACCGCCTGGCGGCCCTGGGCCTAAGCCTGGGCGCCGACGTGCCGGTATTCGTTCGCGGCCACGCGGCATTCGCCCAGGGTGTCGGCGAACAACTGACCCCGGTCGACCCCGACGAACCCTGGTATGTCGTGCTGGTGCCGCAAGTGTCTGTCAGTACTGTAGAAATTTTTTCACATCCGCAGTTGACACGTGATTCCCTCCCCCTTAAGATGCGCCCCGTTCCCGAGGGAAACAGTCGAAATGACTGCCAGCGGGTGGTTGAGCAGCGGTATCCAGAAGTTCGAAACGCATTGAATTCTCTGGGTAAATTCACCGAAGCTAGACTAACCGGAACTGGAAGTTGTGTGTTTGGGGCCTTCCCAAGCAAAGCCGAAGCTGATAAAGTTCTGGCCCTTCTTTCAGCGACCCAAACAGGGTTTGTGGCGAAAGGAAGCAATATTTCGATGTTGCATCGCAAGCTACAAAGTCTGGTCAAGAAGTCGAGTGCATAGCGCTCGCAGCAACAGATACAGGGGCGTCGCCAAGCGGTAAGGCAGCAGGTTTTGATCCTGCCATGCGTTGGTTCGAATCCAGCCGCCCCTGCCATTTTCCTTATACTCATCCAGGTATACCCTCAGCCTTCAGGTACTGCGCGTGTCCAAGATGATGGTCTTTACGGGGAACGCTAACCCCGATCTGGCTCGGCGTGTCGTACGTCAGCTGCATATCCCTCTCGGTGACGTCTCTGTCGGTAAATTCTCCGACGGCGAGATCAGCACTGAGATCAATGAAAATGTCCGCGGTAAAGACGTCTTCATTATTCAGCCGACCTGTGCCCCGACCAACGATAACCTGATGGAACTGGTAGTGATGGCCGACGCCTTCCGCCGCTCCTCAGCATCCCGAATCACCGCCGTGATTCCTTACTTCGGATACGCCCGCCAGGACCGCCGTCCGCGTTCGGCACGTGTTGCTATCAGCGCCAAAGTCGTCGCTGACATGCTCACTGTCGTAGGTATCGACCGTGTACTCACCGTCGACCTGCACGCTGACCAGATCCAGGGTTTCTTCGATATTCCTGTCGACAACATTTACGGCTCGCCCGTATTGGTCGACGATATCGAAGACCAGCGTTTCGAGAACCTGATGATCGTCTCCCCGGACATCGGTGGTGTCGTGCGCGCACGCGCCGTCGCCAAGTCCCTGGGTGTCGATCTGGGTATCATCGATAAACGCCGCGAAAAGGCTAACCACTCCGAGGTTATGCACATCATCGGCGACGTCGAAGGGCGCACTTGCATCCTGGTAGACGACATGGTCGACACCGCCGGCACCCTGTGCCACGCGGCCAAAGCCCTGAAAGAACACGGCGCTGCCAAGGTTTACGCCTACTGCACGCACCCTGTCCTGTCGGGCCGCGCGATCGAGAACATCGAGAAGTCGGTACTGGACGAGCTGGTGGTGACCAACACCGTTCCGCTGTCCGCCGCTGCTCAAGCCTGTGACCGTATCCGCCAGTTGGATATCGCACCGGTTGTCGCTGAAGCGGTACGCCGCATCAGCAATGAAGAATCGATCAGTGCGATGTTCCGCTAAGCGGAACACGTGTTGATGTGAAGCGCCCCGCCCCAGCATGTGTTGGGGCGGGGCTTTTTTGCCCACCCCGTTTGGCGCTGGTCGCAAACGCCTGCGGGAGATGGCTATTTTGGAGAAGCAAAATGACTGATTTCATCCTGAACGCCCAAAAGCGTACTGACCTGGGGAAAGGTGCGAGCCGCCGCCTGCGTCACTCGCTGAGCATCCCTGCCGTTGTCTACGGTGGCGGTAAAGACGCCGAGTCCCTGACCATCGTGTCGAAGGAAATCGCCAAACTGTTCGAAAACGAAGCTGCCTACAGCCACGTGATCGAGCTGAACGTTGACGGCGTCAAGCAAAACGTCATCGTCAAGGCCATGCAGCGCCACCCAGCCAAGCAATTCATCATGCACGCTGACTTCGTTCGCGTCGTTGCTGGCCAGAAGCTGACCGCCAAGGTTCCGGTTCACTTCATCGGCGAAGAAGCCCCGATCAAGAAAGGCGGCGAGATCTCGCACGTTGTTTCCGAGATCGAAGTTTCTTGCGAAGCCAAAGACCTGCCTGAGTTCATCGAAGTTGACCTGGCCAACGCCGAAGTCGGCAGCATCATCCACCTGTCGGACCTGAAAGCTCCGAAAGGCGTAGAGTTCGTCGCTCTGGCCCACGGTGATGACAAAGCTGTTGCCAACGTTCACGCGCCACGCGTTGCTCCAGAAGCTGAAGGCGCTGCCGAGTAATCCACTCGCACGCCGGTGTTGATCGGGTTACAGTGCCCCGCGCCCTGTAACCCACCAACTCCAAGGAAGAGCCCCTGACGTGACCGCCATCCAGTTGATCGTTGGCCTGGGTAACCCCGGCCCCGAATACGAACAGACCCGGCATAACGCAGGGGCTCTTTTCGTTGAACGCATTGCCAGCGCCCAGCGCGTCTCCTTGACCGCTGAC
Organism: Pseudomonas sp. PAGU 2196; assembly: GCF_022179005.1. NCBI lineage: Bacteria > Pseudomonadati > Pseudomonadota > Gammaproteobacteria > Pseudomonadales > Pseudomonadaceae > Pseudomonas > Pseudomonas sp. PAGU 2196. Next base: position 105,126 of record NZ_BNTL01000012.1, read on the forward strand.
CGCAAGTATTTCGGCCTGACGGCTAAATTCAGCCATCAGGGCAACGACGTTCGTCTGCTCATTCCCACCACCTACATGAACCGTAGCGGCCAGTCCGTGGCGGCCTTGGCCAATTTCTTCCGCATCAAGCCGGAAGCGATCCTGGTGGCGCATGACGAACTCGACCTGCCTCCAGGCGTCGCCAAGCTCAAACGCGGCGGCGGCCATGGTGGGCACAACGGCCTGCGCGACATCATCGCGCAGCTCGGCAACCAGAACGACTTCCACCGCCTGCGGCTTGGCATTGGCCACCCGGGCGACGCCAAACTGGTCTCCAACTTCGTCCTGGGCCGCGCGCCGCGCGCCGAGCAGGAGAAGCTCGATGCCAGCATCGATTTTGCCCTCGGCGTGCTGCCAGATGTCCTCGCTGGCGATTTCGCCAAGGCGATGCGCGAACTGCACAGCCAGAAGGCCTGATTTCCTAGAGAGGGAATACCCATGGGTTTCAATTGCGGCATCGTCGGCCTGCCCAACGTCGGCAAGTCCACCCTGTTCAACGCCCTGACCAAGTCTGGCATCGCGGCGGAGAACTTCCCTTTCTGCACCATCGAGCCGAACAGCGGCATCGTGCCGATGCCCGACGCGCGCCTGGCTGCACTGGCGGAAATCGTCAAGCCTAACCGCATCCTGCCGACCACCATGGAATTCGTCGACATCGCAGGCCTGGTGGCGGGCGCTTCGAAAGGTGAAGGCCTGGGCAACAAGTTCCTCGCCAACATCCGCGAGACCGATGCCATCGCCCACGTGGTGCGCTGCTTCGAAGACGAGAACGTGATTCACGTTTCCAACAGCGTCGACCCCAAGCGTGACATCGAGATCATCGACCTCGAGCTGATCTTCGCCGACCTCGACAGCTGCGAGAAGCAACTGCAGAAGGTTGCCCGCAACGCCAAGGGCGGCGACAAGGAAGCCCTGGCGCAAAAGGCCATCCTGGAAAAGCTGATCCCGCACTTCACCGAAGGCAAGCCCGCGCGCAGCCTGATGAAGCACATGGCTGACGACGAAAAGGCCGTCATCCGTGGCTTCCACCTGCTGACCAGCAAGCCGGTGATGTACATCGCCAACGTCGCTGAAGACGGCTTCGACAACAACCCGCACCTGGACGTAGTCCGTGCCATCGCCGAAGAAGAAGGCGCGGTCGTGGTGCCGGTCTGCAACAAGATCGAAGCCGAAATCGCCGAGCTGGACGACGGTGAAGAGAAAGACATGTTCCTCGAGGCCCTGGGCCTGGAAGAGCCTGGCCTGAACCGCGTGATCCGTGCCGGTTACGAGCTGCTGAACCTGCAGACCTACTTCACTGCCGGTGTGCAGGAAGTCCGCGCCTGGACCGTCCGCGTCGGCGCCACCGCGCCACAGGCCGCCGGTGTTATCCACACCGACTTCGAAAAAGGCTTCATCCGCGCCGAAGTGGTAGCGTATGACGACTTCATCCAGTTCAAGGGTGAAAGCGGCGCCAAGGAAGCCGGTAAATGGCGCCTGGAAGGTAAAGACTACATCGTCAAAGACGGTGACGTGATGCACTTCCGCTTCAACGTCTGATGGGCGCCGTGGGATTCCACGGTACTTGAAAGACTTCAAAACCCCCGTGATCGCCAAGCGATACGGGGGTTTTGTGTTTTTGGGCCACCATTTTCATCCATTGAGATCCGAGCGTTCCTTGACTAGTCTTCCGGGTACGACGCCCATAACCCGATTTCAAAAACCGGGTATGGCGAAAACCGGAGATCAGACGATGCTTACTGATACCCAATGCCGCACCGCGAAGCCCAAGGACAAGCCTTACAAACTCACGGATGGAAAAGGCCTGTATCTCGAGGTCAAACCCAACGGCACCAAAGCGTGGCGTTACCGCTTCAGCATCCGTATCACAGACACCGCCAAGGAAAGCACCTTCGCGGTGGGTGACTATGCCATTGCGCCCCGTGGTGAGAGTGATGAGGACGCCTTGGCACGTCGTAAAGGTCGACGCTTCACACTGGCAGAAGCACGCGAAGAACGCCTCAAAGCCCGAGACCTAGTGAAACAAGGTATCAATCCCGCCAGACATCGACAACTGCTGCGCATCAAGCAGCAGCAAGACAACGCCACTACATTCGAGGCGGTCGCGCGGGAGTGGCTGGCACTCTAAAGACTGGGAAGACATCACAAAGGTCAAGCGCCTAGAAATGCTCGAACGCGTAGTGTTTCCGAAGATTGGTCCGTGGTCGATCAAAAGCATCACCCCCGCCCACATCCTGGACGCGCTCACCACCTCAGTGAAGAAAAACGGTCTGACGGTCGCTGCGGCGGCCAAACGGAACATGTCCGGTATTTTTGAACTCGCCGTCTCGACGCTGCGAGCAGATACAGACCCGGTCTATCCAGTGCGCCGCGCCCTGCCCGCTAACAAAACGCAGCACAAACGTCCGCTGACGACCGATGAAATTGGCCAGCTTTTACGCGACGTGGAAGGCCACTGCGGGCGCCATGAAACCGAAGTCGCCTTTCGCCTGATGTGGCTAACGTTATGCCGCCCAAATGAAGCGGTCGAAGCCCGCTGGGAAGAGTTCGACCTAGACGCGGCTCGCTGGCGTATCCCGGCTGAGCGAATGAAGAAGCGTAAAGAGCACAACGTGCCCCTGCCAACTCAGGCTGTCGCAGTGTTACGAGGCTTGCAAACCGTCACTGGCAAATACGAGCACCTCTTCCCCCATCGAGATGAACGCTCGAAACCCATGGTCGCGGCGTCGTTTCGCCAGATGCTGAAATCCCTGGGCTGGAGTGGGAAGTACAGCCCTCATGCCACCAGGACCACGGGGAGCACCCGCCTCAATGAATTGGGCTATCCGGGAGACTGGATTGAGCGTTAACTTGCCCATGCTGAACCGAACGCGGTGCGACGCACCTACAATCAGGCGGAATACTTGGCAGATCGCACAGTCATGATGCAGCAGTGGGCAGATATGCTCGACGCATGGATGCGCGGGGCAACGAATATTACGCCGATCACCAAGAGCATGGCCCGATAATGACGCGTCCACGGTGTGGCGACAGCGGCGACACTGGCGACATCCCACGTGCGACTTGGCCGGCAGCAGGCGACATCGGTGGCGACTGTCGCCGTGGTACGACGTGAACGACGGCTTTTCAGTCAAAGTCCCTGCGCATAGAAAGGCTCCGCATTCCCATGCACAGGGGCTCGCATCAAGAAGGCGACAAACGGCCCATCGTCCACTCACCACCACTCACGGTTACCTCTTTCCGCTATTGAATTTTGGCGCAATGAGCAATGCCTAACTTGATTGACCCAGCCATCCCACCGGCGCTAGAAAGAAGCCTCGAAGCGCTGCCGCTGGCAGCACCCAGGTGACCCGAACCTTCAAGGTCACGCCGCGTTATGCGGTGATTCTCCCAAGGGCGATTAGCATCCGGCAGCTCGCCCGGTCACCTTCCAGGTGATGGGTGCTCGCCCTCGTGCGCCAGCTACACCGTACTGCGCTGTCCTGCAGCAACCTAATCGCTTGGCCGATTCTTGCGCCAACTTGCGCCCGTTTATTTTTCCAGAAAAGAGACGGGCGCTCCTGACACCGCTGCAGCCCTGATCGCACATGGCTTTGCGGCAATCCACCTCGTGACAATCGGCGTGACAAACGCCGATGTCACCAGCAACAGCGCTGTAGATGATGGCGCCGCAGCCCAAGGAATGGACTGCACCTGACTGACAGTCAGGCATGCCCCGGTCATCGCATTGCTGCTTGCTTGTGGCTCAGGATCTCGCGGCGCTGGTCTCGTCAGTCAGTGCAGCCTCCACCCGCCCACCGCTATCGGTGATCAGGAGGCCAGATCATGAGATGCCCTTGCTCTTGGTCGTAAAGAGCCGCCAGTCCCGCGTCAGTGGACACCCTCACAGGTCGCAGGGGCCTTGATCCCTGATAACACTCAGCATTCTTGGCGGGATGACGTGAGGATGGACTTCAGGCTAGCTAAGAGAGGACACAGATCATGGCTGTAGTTGAAACGCGAGGTGGGTGGAAGGTCAGTCCCAAAACTAGCGAAGCCGGCCCCGTTCAAGCTTCACGAAAACCTGAAGTTGGACACCTCGTCATCGCAAGGGCTATTGTTTGGTAACCTCTACGCTTACCGGTTCACTGAGGATTGTAGCGAGAGGCTACAAGCTTCACCTGGGACGTAGAGGCTGAAGACGGTGATAGATACTAGCCTGGTGGCGAAGCTAAAGGCTGAGAACGCAAGATTGGTCGCCTTGCTGGATGCGCATGGCATCGATTGGCGTCTGCCGGCCGAGCCAGTCAAGATTGAGGTTGTTCAAGCAGAACACACACAACAATTTGGCACAGAAGCAAAGCTTGCCCTATTCCGGAGCTTGTTTCGTGGTAGGACAGACGTTTATCCAATTCGCTGGGAAAGCAAGGCAGGCAAATCAGGATACACTCCCGCCTGCGCAAATGAATGGAAACCTGGCGTTTGTGAAAAGCCCCGAATTAAATGCGGGGACTGCGGTAATCGTCAGCTACTTCCTCTCACCGATGAGGTCGTTTATCGCCATCTCGCTGGTGAAGTGGTTATTGGCATCTACCCTCTACTCCCGGATGACACCTGCTATCTTCTGGCGGTCGACTTTGATGAAGCCGAATGGCGTGATGATGCACGAGCCTTCGCTCAGTCGTGTCATGAACTGAACGTACCAATGGCACTGGAAATATCCCGTTCAGGTAAAGGCGCTCATTGCTGGATTTTCTTCAAGCAAAGTGTTCCCGCTCATGATGCCCGACGTCTTGGTGCGGCAATCATCAGCCATGCATGTGAACGTACACGCCAATTGGCACTCACTTCTTATGATCGGTTGCTCCCAAATCAGGACTACATGCCTAAAGGCGGCTTCGGAAATCTCATCGCACTTCCATTGCAAAAGCGAGCCAGAGCTCACAACAACAGCGTTTTTGTCGACAGCGAGCTTGAACCTTATCTCGATCAGTGGGCCTTCTTAGCATCGGTTCAGAAAATGCCTCCGGAGGATATTCCGTTCGTTGTCACCCAAGCGATGGGGAAGCAGGACCCTACAGGAGTCATGTATGTTGACGACGACGGCGATGCAGAACCTTGGAAGGCTCGTGAGTCTAAGTCACCAAAATTGACGTGCCCATTGCCAGCCTCTATCAACGTCACGCTGGCTAACATGATTTACTTTGAAAAGTCGGCGTTGCCGCAACCATTAGCAAACCAGCTTGTCCGGCTAGCCGCGTTTCAAAATCCCGAATTCTACAAAGCTCAAGCCATGCGCATGTCGGTGTGGAACAAGCCGAGAATAATCGGTTGCGCCCAGAACTTCCCCAAATATATTGCGCTGCCACGTGGCTGCCTGGATGTTGCACTGGAGCTGCTAGGGGTAAATGGCATCTCCCCTGAGTTTCAAGATGAACGCTTCGCCGGTGACCCGATTGACGTGAGTTTCCTCGGGACCTTGCGTCCAGACCAGGAAGATGCCATCGGCAAAATGCTGAATTATGATACCGGAATTCTTTGCGCACCTACGGCGTTCGGCAAAACGGTCAGCGCAGCTGCATTGATTGCTAGACGTGGCGTTAACACATTAATACTTGTGCATCGGACCGAATTATTAAGACAGTGGCAAGAACGCGTGCAAGCGTTCTTGGGTGTTGGCAAGGGTGTGGTTGGAACGATTGGGGGCGGAAAAGCAAAACCTACAGGCATCATCGATATTGCCGTAATGCAATCGTTATCGCGAAAAGGTGAGATCAGCGATCACGTAAAAAACTACGGGCAAATTATCGTCGATGAGTGTCATCACCTGTCAGCAGTGTCATTCGAGGCACTACTGAGAACCGCGACTGCGCGATACGTGCTGGGCCTTACGGCAACCCCAGTGCGACGAGATGGGCAACAGCCAATCATTTTCATGCAATGCGGACCGATCCGACACTCTGCCGCTCGACCGGCGAGCGCACCTCATGATCTATCTGTCGTACCTCGACTGCTGCCAAAGCCTGTGGTGGTCCCCGACGGTTCTGGAATCCAAGACGTTTTTCGGAAGTTAGCAGGCGACTCTGAGCGCACAGCCAAAATCGTCTCGGAGATCGAGCTGGCGTACAGCCAAGGTAGAAAAATTCTGGTGCTAACAGAGCGGACGGAGCATGTGGATACCTTGGAGTTGGAGTTGAAGCAGCGCGTGAACAACCTTTTCACACTTCATGGGCGAGTGCCTAAGAAACAACGAATTGCCCGTATGCATGAGCTTGAGTGCCTCCCCCCTGATGCACCACGAGTACTCTTGGCGACGGGAAAACTAGTGGGTGAAGGCTTCGATCATCCGCCATTGGACACGCTGGTGCTGGCAATGCCTATCTCATGGAAGGGAATCCTCCAGCAGTATGCAGGACGGTTGCATCGATCACATGCCGACAAAGCTGACGTGCGAGTGATCGACTTCGTTGACGAGGGGAATGCCGCGCTGGTGAGAATGTGGGATAAGCGCCAAGCAGGTTACAAAGCGATGGGCTACCGCATGACCGACCCCTTGATTACCATGGACTTACTTTGAATACGGTTTGACGGTTCATACGCCACTACTCCGCTGCAATCGCGAAACCATAGTTATCCTCAATATCCGGTTCGTTAGCCGCTTACACTCGAAACCCAATATCAGTCAGGTACTGCTCGGCAGTAGTGCCCAGACAAAAGCGAATGGTGGTAAAAAAACCCGGCCAACGTTGACGGTAATAGCGCTCCGCAAGTGAGCGCAAGGCTTCCTCAGGGCGAATGTTCTGAAGGCGCAAGCTCTTCTTATTGCGTTCTATATCCCAGTGAACACGTAAGCGCGCCTCACACAAGCGAACGCAATTGAGATTGAGCATATCGATTGTGTGCTGCACCAACTCCTGGGTACTAGGGTGCTTGTTCCCCGGCAGCGCCGTGCGGGCACAGGCCTGCTCATCGGGAAGCAATCGTCCTGTACTTCTCTCCAGGAAAAACAGGCTTGGGAAAGAAGGTAAATTTATTGGATTGATGACCCAGCCCTCGCAGCTTTCAGCAAGCTTGCCAGTTCCAATCATCTGATCCTTGTAGGCATCACAACTGAGGTTGGACGGTAACGGATCTAGCGCATAGGGCGCCGGCACATGGCGCTGAGATCCGCCCATGCAGACTGCGATCATGTTCTGCCAATCAAGTGCCCAGTTATGGGCCATCGCGGTATCCGATTTGGGATGAAAATGCTCCACTCGACACTTAAGTGAATCATTGTCGCGGATGTCAATTTCACAGTAGCCACACAGTCCGCCCTGCCCATTGACTAAGCGAAACCGGATAGCCTCGTACGCAGTTCGACCAGTTGCGTCGCCCCGCATCTGATCCCAAGTACTCCGCAAATTCCCTGCACGATACCCCGCCAGCTCATCGGGTTCATCAAGCCTAATGACTTGCTTCATTCACCCAACTCCCACTTACGATTCTCAATCTGAAGATCAGCATCAAGCAGTGCTGGCTCCTGCCCCTGATAGCGCTCATCTAGCTTTTTGCGCAGTTCCAGAGCTCGCGGACTACTCCACTGGTCTCTATCAACCAACGCCAGGTACTCCTTCAACTCTTGAGTCGCAAGGCTGGCTGGAGGACGTACTTCATCAAGACCCAGCACCTGCCGAAGCATACGCTCCGGCTCCGAGCCTTCGGTGCCTGGTGGCGCGGAATATACCTTATTGTCCTTCAGTATGCGGATGCACTCGGAAGGCACGGACGTCAACACTTGCGGGCTATGAGTGGTTATAACGAACTGGATTTGCGGGAATACTTCTCGCAATTGGGTAAGGATGATTTGCTGCCAACGCGGGTGCAGGTGCATGTCCACTTCGTCGATCAGCACCACGCCGCGTGTTTGCCTTGCTGCATCGCCCCCCAGATGAGGGTTGAGTTTGATACAGCGATAGGCGATATCACCGATCATGGCTAGCACACTTCGGATGCCATCGCTGAGTTGGTCAACATCCAAGGTGCCATGTAGGTCATGGCTGAGTACCAACGAGCTTTCCTGAGTTACGCTGAACTCCAACTGGTGCCATCCGGTCGTCGTACTGAGAAAGCTATCGATGGCTTGCTGAACAACACGAACACGATCTTCTGCAGCCTGCAGTTCCTCAACACGTGCGCGCCTTTCAAGCTGGCGAATTTGCTGTTCGCGCAGACTCTGAAATGCCCAGATGAACCATTCCTTGAAGTGCTTGTAGGATGAGGCCGGATCCAGGCAGTTCAGGTAGGCGAATGTGCGGACATAAAAGTCGGTTTCGCGAGTGTCATCTTTGCCTTTCAAATTTTCAGTCAGGCGCTTCTGCGCCCAGAGCCGCCCAGTACCGTAGTAGCCAAATACCGGCAGATCCAAAGTCGGCTTTTCCGGGTCTCGGATTTGATCCTGGACAGCACCAGCCCACTGCCGCATAAACCCAGTATCTCCGTCATCCTTGGTCTTGGTAGCTCTGGCTTCTTTATCTCGATAGCGAACCCATGTAGAGACTGCCCCGCTACCAAAGTCTCCAGACATAGTTACCCGAGCTGGTAACTGCCGGGCCATATCTCCACTGGTCAAACGCAACAGGCGCACGTCATCAATAGCGATAGCGTTACCAGGGTCATTGAATGCATTACGTGCGAGGTCGAAGCTATTGACAAAGGGCCAGAGCGCGATACGAATAGCATCCAACAGGGTTGATTTGCCCTGGCCATTTTCAGCCACCAATACGGTTAGCTGTGAATGCAAGGGGACTTCCAGATCTGCGTAACAGCGGAAGTTTTCCAGACGCAACAGATCCAGCTTCACAGGCTTTCCTCCGGCTTAATCACTAGGGATAACATCTCACTCAAGTAGCATTTGACTCTGGCAATGTCGAACTCCAGCTCGCCCTTGAATGGATGCTTAATGTAATAAAGGCTACTCACCTATCGGCCATCCACCAGTAAATTGGCAAGAATGTATTTTTCGTCCGGATTGTAGCGGGAGAAGATCTCGTTCTTGGTGTGCTCCGCGATCATCGGATCGAATAGATGCGCCAGTTGGATACACCACGCCTCCAAGGCCAGCTTGAATTCGCTAGCTGGGGCATCAACCGCCAGAGCTTTACTAGCCTGGGCCAGCTCAAGGCGGGGCTCGTCGCTGCGAAGCAGTATCTGGTCACCGTGACCACCGGCACATTTCTGGTAGCCGACGCGGACCGCCGAGTCACCAGCCTTGTCGACACTTGTGCCTTTAACCACCTCGTCGCCATGCAGGCCGCGAATCTGAGCGTCTTTTGCGATGTCCTCCAGACTGGCCATTCGAGTTTCTACAAATTGTCAACTTTATCAGTCTACTTGAATGCCGCCGACCTCGTCACTCGACCCTCTCAGAAAGAAAGCCTCTATACACGACGGCTTGGGCATCTGCTTGACGAGACGTCGGCTCCACCGAGGCAAATTCACCTGGCTTGGCCCGCGCCACGGTTCACAAATGAAGCTGAGCACCGAACTGCTACACACCTTGATACCGGGCTCACCATAGCAGAGAGGTTTGGTCAAATGCCTCAGCGTGCGGAGAAAAACGCAACCGCAGTGACAGCAAAGTCACACGCCACTCAAACCGGGCGCTAAACCGGGTATGACACATATCGACCCGTACTAAAACCCAGACCTTATGAGGCCTAAGCGCTCTGACTTCTGGTTTAACGTCTGACGTTCAGCGTTTGCCCGCCGACAAAAGCCTCCGAACGGGGGCTTTTGTGTTTCTGCAGCGTTACAGACGCTGTGGGCACGGGCTTGCCCGCGAAGCATGCAACGTGGTTTATGGCACCGGCTTCGCCGGTGTTCGCGGGTAAACCCGCTCCCACAGGGCCCGCGTTCGCGACCACCAACTAAGCTTTCTCCAACGGGACCTCAAGCGGTTCATGCCCCCGCCCCCTGGAGCCTGCACCATGCCCGAAACACCCCCTCCCCCACGCTTCGACTGGCAACGCTGGCTGCCCGGCGTGGTCACCCTGCTTCACTATCAGCGTGCCTGGCTGCCCAGGGACATCGCTGCCGGGCTGGTGCTCACCAGCATGCTGGTGCCCGTGGGCATCGCCTACGCCGAAGCCTCGGGCGTACCCGGCATCTACGGCCTCTACGCCACCATCATTCCGCTGCTGGCCTATGCGCTGTTCGGCCCCAGCCGCATCCTGGTATTGGGCCCAGATTCGGCACTGGCCGCGCCCATCCTGGCGGTAGTGGTGCAGTACGCCGCCAGCGACCCGCTGCGCGCCATCACCATCGCCAGCATGATGGCCTTGGTCGCTGGGGTGTTCTGCATGGTCGCCGGCCTGCTGCGCCTGGGCTTCATCACCGAATTGCTGTCCAAGCCGATCCGCTATGGCTACATGAACGGCATCGCCTTGACCGTGCTGATCAGTCAACTGCCCAAACTGTTTGGCTTATCCATCGACAGCCAAGGCCCGCTGCGTGACATCTGGGGCCTGATCCAGGCCCTGCTTGCAGGCCAGGGCCACTGGCCCAGCTTCGTCATCGGCGCTGGCAGCCTGGCGCTGATCCTGCTGCTCAAACCCTTCAAGCGCTTGCCCGGCATCCTGATCGCTGTGGTGCTGGCGACACTAGCAGTGAGCCTGCTCGACCTGGACCAGAGCGGCGTCAAAGTCCTCGGCCAGTTACCCCAGGGCCTGCCGGACCTGGTCTTCCCCTGGTTGAGCGATATCGACCTGGTGGAAGTGCTGCTCGGCGGCATCGCGGTGGCGCTGGTGTCATTCGCCGACACCAGCGTGCTGTCGCGCTCCTACGCGGCCCGCCTGAAGATGCCGGTCAACCCGAACCAGGAAATGTTTGGCCTGGGGGTGGCCAACCTGGCCAGCGGGCTGTTCCAGGGCATCCCGATCAGCAGCAGTTCGTCACGCACCCCTGTCGCTGAAGCTGCCGGGGCCAAGACCCAACTCACCGGCATCATCGGGGCGCTGGCCGTGACCGTTCTGCTGCTGGTGGCGCCCAACCTGATGCATTACCTGCCCAACAGTGCCCTCGCTGCCGTGGTGATCGCCGCCGCACTGGGGCTGTTCGAATTCGCTGACCTCAAACGCATCTTCCACATGCAGCAATGGGAGTTCTGGCTGTCGTTTACCTGTTTTGTCGGCGTGGCAGTGTTTGGTGCCATTCCGGGTATCTGCATTGCCGTAGCGATTTCGATCATCGAATTTCTCTGGGATGGCTGGCGGCCGCATTTTGCAGTGCTCGGCCGGGTGGACGGCACCCGCGGCTACCATGATGTGCAGCGCTACCCGCAAGCGCGGCGCATCCCGGGCCTGGTGCTGCTGCGGTGGGATGCGCCGCTGTTTTTTGCCAATGCCGAGCAGTTCCAGAGCACCGTGCTGGCGGCTGTGGAACAGTCCCCTACCCCCGTGCAACGTTTGGTAATTGCCGCGGAACCTGTGACCAGCATCGACGTGACCTCTGCAGACATGCTCGCTGAGCTGGACCGGGCACTGGAGGCGCGCGGCGTGGAGTTGCAGTTCGCGGAGATGAAAGACCCGGTGAAAGACAAGATGAAGCGCTTTGAGTTGTTCCAGCACATGGGGGAAAAAGCCTTTCACCCCACCGTCGGCGCTGCGGTGGATGCCTACCTGGAGGACACCGGGGTCGACTGGCACCCCTAATGCACCCACTGCCGTGCCCTGCGCCGGTCGATCCAGATCAGCAGGGCACTGGCATACACCGACACCGCCAAGAACAGCGCCATGCGCACGGCGAACGCGCGGTAGACATCCTGCCCGGCCGCGCTGTCCTGCACCGACTGCCCCAGCAGTATCAACATCGTAGTCAGGCAACTGACCCAATAGGCCGGGCTGTGCCGCGTCGCCACCGCGTGGTACAGCCGCCGGGCCTGCCAAAGCGTGAACAGCAGCACCCACAGGAAAAACATCCACAGGTGCACGAACAGGCTCAATGCCCCCCACAGCAGGATCGCCAGCAGCCCGGCTAGCAAGGTCGAGCCAATCAGTTCTCGGCTGGCATTGCGGGCATGGGTCTCGCTGGCCTGCTGACCGAGGCTTACTGACTTCATGATCAGCGGCATGAACGCGTCCGGTGCGATCAGCGCCAGCAAAAAGGCCGGCATGACGATCAGCGTGGCGCGCAGTGCGACCCAACTGGCCCGTTCAGCGGCGAGCGGTGGCGGTGTCGGTTGCACAGGTGCGTCAACCGGTTCGGGGAACATCACATGCGCCAGCGCCGTGCCCAAGGTTGCCAGGAGCATGCCTTTGGACAAGGCCTCGACCACCGACAGCGCCAAGGTGAAATCGCTGGTGCCGGCTGCGGCGATCATGGTCAGGCCGATCACCAGCAAGTTGGCCAACAGGCCGTTGCCGCCCTTCAGGGCATAACGCAGCACTAGAAACACGCCAACGCCGACCAGCAGCACACCACTTACCGGTGCATGGCGCAGCAAAGGAATCAGCAACAGGCCACTGCCACAACTCAGCAGCACCAGCACGGCCAACGCCGGTGCCGCGCGCAACGGCAGTGGCTGGCTACGCATGGCCAACAGCAGCACCGCGAACACCGGTGCCAAAATCGGCACCGGCAGGCCAAAACCGAAGCTGACCGCCAGGCACAGCGCCACGCCCCAGGCCAGGCGAAGCGCACGCTGGCGCCGCAGCTCAATAGGCATACGAGAGCCAGCTCATCAGCCACATGAACACCCGGCCAAGCACGTTCAGCGGGTTGCCCTCGCTGGGCAGCGCCATCACCTCGGCTTGGCCACCCACCCGCAAGCCGGACTTGTCTTCCAGCTGGTCTCGCTCAAGCTCGACAATCACCGGAAAGCGTTGAGCCGAGCGCAGCCATTCACGGCTGTTCTGCACGCTCGGCAGCGTGCCCGGTGGGTTGCTCTGGCCCACGCTGACACCATAACCGATGCTGCGTATGCGCCCCTTCAGTACCGTGCCAGGCAGCGCATCGAGCACCACCAGCACCGGTGTGCCGGGGCGCAGGCGGCCGAGGTTGTTCTCGGTCAGGTCGGCGCTGATCCACACGTCATGGATCGCAATCAGGGTCATCATCGGGCTGCCGGCGCCCACGTAGTGGCCCACGTCGGTGCGCAAGTCGGTGATCAACCCGTTGGTGTCGGCGCGCACCACCGTTCGCTCCAGGTCCAGGCGGGCCTTTTGCACATTCGCCGCCGCGCTGCGCACCTGCGCATTGTCCGCCTGCGCCCCACCCTGCTGCTCACGTGCCCGCACCACTTCGGCACGGGCTGCCGCGACTTGGCTGATGGCCTGGTCGCGCGTGGCCTGCGCGCCTTCCAGGCGGCGCTGCGAAACCGTGCCGGGGTCTTCCTCGATCAGCCGCTTCAGCCGCTCGGCGTCTTGCCGGGCCTTGCGCTCGTTGGCTTGGGCCGCCATCAACGCCGCCTGTGCCGAGTCGATGCCGGCAGTGTGGGCACCGATCTGCCGGCCCACCGTGTCGAAGTCGGCTTCGGCGCGAGCCAGGGCAATGCGGTATTGCTCCTGGTCCAGTTCGAACAACACTTCGCCCTTGCGCACTTCCTGGTTATTACCCACGGCCACGCGCTTGACCTGGCCGGCCACCTCAGCGCTCACCGGCACCACGTAGGCTTGCAGGCGAGCCTGCTGGGTGTACGGTGTAAAACGGTCGGCCAGCAGGTACCAGAGCAGGCTCACGGCAATCAGCAGCAATACCCAGCGCAGGCCACGGTCGGGCGCTTGCGCAGGCGGTGTTTGCGGGGTGTCGGTCATTTTTGCTCACCTGGTGGCTGTGCGCTGGGGGCTGGTTCATCCAGCAAGTCTCCCCAATCGGTGCGTTGCTGCATCTGACGACGCGTGACCGGGTCGATCGGCGCACGGCCTGGGTCCCAACCACCCCCCAGGGCCTTGTACAAGGTCACCAGGCTGCTGACGGCATTGCCGCGGCTGACCAGGTAGCCATCCTGTTGTTGCAGCAGCAACTGTTGGGCGTCGAGCACCCGCTGGAAATCAGCGAACCCTTCGCGGTATTGCGACATGGCCAGGCTCAACGAGCGCTGCGCGGCTTGCGAGGCTTGATCGCGAATGCCTGCACTTTGCAGCGAGCGCACCAGGCCACTGGCAGCATCGTCAGCCTCACGGGCGGCTTCGCGCACACTTTGCTGATACAGCTCGATCAATTGCTGCAAGCGCGCGTCCTCGACACGCACGGCGTTCTTGCGCCGGCCGTAGTCGAACGGGTTCCAGATCAGGCTTGGGCCGGCGGCGAGGTCGAGCGTGTTAGGCAGGTGGCTGGCCGAGACGAACGTCCAGCCGAGGCTGCCCAACAGGCTCAGCTGTGGATAAAGGTCAGCTTCGGCCACCCCGACCAGTGCCGATTGTGCCGCCACGGCCTGTTCGGCAGCGCGGATGTCTGGGCGCCGCTGCAACAGGCGAGCAGGCACGTCCTGCAACAGTGCGCGGTCCGGCAGTGGCAACTGGCCGTAATGCGACTGCAACTCCGGCAGTGGACCGGGGGGGCGCCCGAGCAGCGAGCAGAGCACGTTGCGCAGGGCGTTGAGCTGGTTCTCGAACTCGGGGATGGTCGCCTGGGTCGCCAAGTACTGCGTGCGGGCCTGCTGCCAATCGAGTTCGTCATGCTCGCCATGGCGGAACAGCCGCTCGGTGATCTCCAGGCTGCGCGCCTGGCGCTTGGCGTTTTCTTCGGCAATGGCAAGACGCGCCTCGGCGGTACGCAATGCAAAGTAGGTGTCGGCTACCTGGGCACGCAATAGCAACATGGCATCGGCGTAGTTGGCCTGCGAGGCGAAATAGAGGGCATCGGCAGACTCGATGGCACGGCTGAAGCGCCCCCAGAAATCAATTTCCCAGGCGATGTCGAACCCTGCGCTGGACTGCCAGAACACCGAATCGCGAGCAGTGTCGGTGCCGGACTGGTCCTGCTTGAGGTAGAGGCTTTGCGCCCGCACCTGCTGCAACTGCGGGTAACGCCCAGTCTGCACGATGGCCAGCTGTGCACGTGCCTCGGCGATACGCAGGCCGGCCACGCGCAGGTTGCTGTTGTGGGCGTCGGCTTCGGCGATCAGCGCATCCAGTGTCGGGTCGGCGAACACCTGCCACCACTGGCGAAAGTCCACCGTTGCATCGCGCCGCCCGGCCTGCTCCAGCAGGGGTGTGCTCCACGGGTCCAGCCAGGCCGTTTGCTGGGGGTGAAAGTCTGGCCCGACCTGGGTGCAGCCTGACAGCAAGGCAACCAGGCCCAAGGCGCGACGCCAGGAAGGTGCAGGCATGCCAGGCCCCGGCTCAGGCCGACGGTTCGACAGGGTTTTCGGGTACCTGCAGCGCGACCCATTGCCAGAACAACACGTAGGTCACGCCAAGAATCACCGGGCCGATGAACAGGCCGATAATGCCTTTGACCACCATGCCGCCCAGCGCGCCGATCAGCACCACAGGCATCGGCACATCGACCCCGCGCCCCAGCAGCAGGGGCTTGAGCACATTGTCAGCGAGGCCGGCGACGAAGGTGTAGACGGCAAACACGATGGTCGCCAGGGTGAAGCCCTCGGCATGGAACACGTAGGCGATCACCGGCAACGTGATCAGCGTGGCCGGCGCCTGGGCAATACCCAGCATGAGGATGGCAATTGCCAACATCCCCGCCCCCGGCACGCCCTTGATGACAAAGCCAACGCCGATCAGCAGCATCTGGATGAAGGCGATGCCGATTACGCCCTGGGCAACGGCGCGAATGGTGGCGGTACACAGTTTGGCAATCGACCTGCCGCGCTGCTCGCCGGATACGCGCATGGCAATGCGCTGCGCCGCCAGCTCGCCACGCGCGCCGAAGGCCATGATCACCCCCGAGATGATGATCGCCGCGATGAACATCAAAAACGCCCCCCCGGCACTGGCCGCGGCCCCCAGCAGCACACGCCCGGCGTCCTTGAGCTGCGGCATCATGCTGTTGAGCACCTCGCTCAGGCTCTCGGATGCTGCCAGCCACAAGGCATACAGGCGCGGCCCGATCAACGGCCAGGAAGCCACCGACTCGGGGGGTGTCGGCACGCTCCAGGCGCCGCTCTTGAGCAGCGTCAGCATGCTGTCCACCGACTCGGTGATCGACACCAGCACCAGGTAGATCGGCACCAGCAACACCACCAGCACCAGCAGCACCACCAGTGTCGCCGCATAGCCGTCCTTGAGCCCCCAGCGCCGCGTGATGCGGCCGTGCAGCGGGTACAGCGTGACGGACAGGATCACCGCCCACAGCATCAGCTCGAGGAAGGGCTGGAACACCTGGAAGGAGAAGATCACCAGGGCAGCCACCAAGCCTGCCTTGATCAAGACATCGAGCAAGCCCTGCGACAGGGCACTGTCCAGCTTGAAACTCGGCTGCATGCTTCACCTCCGAACAGTCGTACGCCGTCTTGGCGCGAATCAGTGGTCGGTTTCAGGCGTGGGGCGGGTGGCGTCGGGGTCGCGCAACTGTCGGCTCAGGGCCATCATCACCAACGGCACCACCGCCATCGACAGGGTGATGGCCAGCACCAACAGGTCATGCACCTGCTGCTCGAGCACTTGGTGCGCAAGCGCGAGCTTGAACACCACGAACGCAAACTCACCGCCAGACGCTAACACCACCCCCAGGCACAATGCCTGGGGCCGGTTCAGCCCACCGGCCGTACGACCCAAAGCCACCAACAGCGGCAGCTTGACGCCCACCAGCAACAGCGTGAGCCCCAACACCGCCAAGGGCATGCCGAACAACAGGCGCAAGTCGGCGCTCATGCCCACGCCGACGAAGAACAGCCCAAGCAACAGGCCTTTGAGGGGTTCGATCTGGGTTTCAAGCTCGTGACGGAACGGCGACTCGGCCATCAACACGCCAGCGAGAAACGCACCAAGCGCCATCGAGATGCCGACATGCTCCATCACCCAAGCGGTACCCAGTACCACCAGCAACGCGGTAGCGGTGGACAGCTCCGGCAACCCAGAGCCGACCGTCCATTTGAATATCGGGGTCATCAGGTAGCGGCCACCCACAATGATCACACCGATGCCGACCGCCACGCCCACCAGCGGCCACGTCCCTTCATCGGCGCGGCTGACATCCCCGCCCAGCAAGGGCACCACGGCAATCAGGGGGATGGCGGCAATGTCCTGGAACAGCAGAATCGCCACCGCCAGGCGCCCGTGCGGCTTGCCCAGGTCCTTGCGCTCGGCCAGCACCTGCAAGCCAAACGCCGTCGACGATAGGGCCAGTCCCAGCCCCAGCACGACGGCCGCCGCCTTCGATTGGCCGAACAGCCAAAAGGCGAGCAGGCCCAGCACCGCGGCGGTCAGCCCGACCTGCAACGAGCCAACGCCGAACAACGCCCGGCGCATGGTCCACAGGCGGCGTGGCGAAAGCTCAAGGCCAATGACGAACAGCAGCATCACCACGCCCATCTCTGACAGGCGTGCGACGTTATCAGGGTTACCCAGCAAACCCAGCACCGAAGGGCCGATGAGGATGCCGGCCAGCAGATACCCCGGCACAGCCCCCAGTTTCAAACGCTGCGCCAGTGGCACCAGCAGTACCACGGCCAGGAGGAACACCACCGTTGCCTGGAGCAAGCTGCCGTCATGTGGCATAGGTCTACACCCTGTAGGCTCCCCGAGGGGATGGGGTCAGTAACGCGCTTCGACAACCTTGAACGGGTAGTTCACCGCCTTGTACTTGCCGACCTTACCGCGCTTGGGCAATTTCACGACCTGGTCGCGGGTGATGTCCTTGTAAGGAATGCGGCCGAGCAGGTGGCTGATGATGTTCAGCCGTGCGCGCCGCTTGTCGTTGGAGTGGGCCATGAACCATGGCGCCCAGGAAGAATCCGACGCGGCGAACATGTCATCGCGGGCTTTGGTGTAGTCATCCCAGCGGGTATACGACTTCAAGTCCATCGGGGACAGCTTCCACAGCTTGCGGCCGTCATTGATGCGGTCCTGCAGGCGGCGGGTCTGCTCTTCGGCGCTGACCTCCAGCCAGTATTTGATGAGGATGATCCCCGACTCGACCATCATCTTCTCGAACAACGGCACCACAGTGAGAAACTTGTTGGCCTGTTCATCGCTGCAAAACCCCATCACCCGCTCGACACCGGCGCGGTTGTACCAACTGCGGTCGAAGATCACCACCTCGCCTGCAGCAGGCAGATGGCCCAGGTAGCGTTGCACGTACATCTGGGTTTTTTCCCGCTCGGTCGGCGCCGGCAGCGCCACCACACGGAACACCCGAGGGCTGACCCGCTCGGTGAGGGCCTTGATGGTCCCGCCCTTGCCCGCCCCATCGCGGCCTTCAAAGACGATGCACACCTTCAGGCCCTTGGCCACGACCCATTCCTGCAGCTTTACCAACTCGACGTGAAGGTGCTTGAGCGCCTTCTCGTAGGCCTTGCCGCCCAATTTTTCGGGCTGTGCCTGAGGGTCCTTCTTCTTGGCTGACTTCGACATGGCTCGCTCCCGCTGGCGAATGAAGACTCAGTATGGTCGATCCATGGCGGTTTGCCGCTTCGCTTATTACTCCCGCGCCGAGCCTTACTGGTGAATGGTTTGCTCGGTCTGTGCGCTGCGAAGAGGCCGGTGACTGCCTGAAAGATTCTCTGTGCTACACCGGCCTCTTCGCAGCGCAAGGCTGCTCCTACACAGAGCCGTCCGCCGTGCGAGGCAGGGCGCTACTTGGCCAGCTTGTCGTAACTGGTCATCAGGTTGCGGTAATCGGGAAGGTGGTTGGAGAACAGCGTCCCCAGCCCTTCGACATCGTTACGCCAGTCCCGGTGCAGCTCGCAGGCCACGCCGAACCAGGTCATCAGTTGTGCCCCGGCAGCCTCCATGCGCCGCCAGGCCGAGTCGCGGGTCAATTCGTTGAAGGTGCCAGAGGCGTCGGTGACGACGAACACCTCGAAGCCCTCCTCCAGTGCCGACAGTGCCGGGAACGCGACGCAGACCTCAGTCACTACACCGGCGATCAACAGTTGCTTCTTGCCCGTGGCCTTGACGGCCTTGACGAAGTCTTCGTTGTCCCAGGCGTTGATGTTGCCGGGGCGAGCGATGTAGGGGGCATCGGGGAACTGCGCCTTGAGCTCGGGGACCAACGGGCCGTTGGGGCCGGTTTCGAAGCTGGTGGTGAGAATGGTCGGCAGCTTGAAGTACTGGGCTAGGTCTGCCAGGGCCAGGACGTTGTTCTTGAAGCGGTCCGGGTCGATGTCACGCACCAGCGAAAGCAAACCCGCCTGGTGATCGACCAGCAGGACTGCGGCGTTGTTCTTGTCCAGACGCTTGTATTGGAAGGCCATGGTGAAGCTCCTTGCATCAGCAGATGGGGAGTATCAGCGTAGGCAAGGATCAGGCATGGCGGAGACCGTCAGTCGGGGCGCATGCCGCCGTCAGTATTCACGCCGCTTGCGAAACGCCCAACGCCCCACCAGCACGGTGAAGGTCGCCACCAGTGCCACCAGCACCCAGAAGCCATGTGGGTCGTCCGACAGCGGCACGCCACCGACATTCATGCCGAAGAAGCCGGCGATGATGTTGATGGGCAGCGCCAGCACGGTCACCACCGTCAGGGTGAACAGGGTGCGGTTGGTCTGTTCGTTGAGCTTGGCGGCGATCTCCTCCTGCAGCAGCTTGATCCGCTCACCCAGGGCTGTGAGGTCGCTGATCACCAGGGTGAACTCTTCGGTCGCCGCGCGCAGCTGGCGCATGTCCTGTTCCTGCAGCCAGTCTGGTGGGCGGTTGAGCAGGCGCAGCAGGGCCCCAGGCTCGAGCGCCAGCAGGCGCTGCAAGCGCACCAGTACCCGACGCATGCTGCTGAGTTCGGCGCGGTTGTCACTCAGGCGCTGGGACAGCAACTGGTCTTCGATGCGATCGACGCTGGTGGTGGTTTCGCGCACGATCTGGGTCAACACATCGCCCTGGTCGCGCAGCAGATGCACCAGCAGTTCGATGGACGAATGGAAGCGCTCGCCACGCTTGACCGACGAGCGCAGCTTGTCCACCGAATGCAACGGCTGCAAACGCGCGCTGACCAGCAGCTGGCTGCTGGCGCAGGCCCACAGCGTGGAAATGTCCGACGACACCAGGCCGAAGTTGAACACCACATCGTTGACCACCGCCAACAGGGCCGAATCGGCATGTTCGATACGGGTCGACCGGGAGCCCTCCCGCAAGGTTTCGAAAAACGCCTCGGGCAGCGTCAGGTGGGCGCGCAGCCAGCGCTCGCAAGCGGCATGGGCCAGGTTCAGGTGCAGCCATAAAAACTCGTCGGGCTCAGGCGGTTCGCCGAGCTTGCGCAGCAACTGCGCCGAATCGATCTCGCGACCGGGCTGGCCTGGGCGGAAGGCAAAAGCATAAAGCAGGCCGAACAGGTCATGGTCCTGTTGCGGATGCAGCGCGGGATGACCCATTCGAACTCGCAATGAGGCATTGAGGTTGATGGCAGAAAGGTTGCGGGATGTACGTTGCAGTTCGATGACAGCGGGTTTGGATTTGAAGTGCATGACGCACCTCTTTTGGTGCTGTTGAGATCGAGCGCCGCCCGCGCGGCGCTTCGCAGCACAAGGCTGCTCCTACATCTGTTTCGGGCCAATTATTCCTGAGCCATGGGCGCGCGGCTCCTTGGCGCCCGCCTTGATATCGAGACGTACAAACAAGGTAGTCGCGCGCGCAGGCACAGCCGTGACTGGCCGGAAACAAATGGAGCGAGCTTGCTCGCGATGCGCCGCGCGG
This sequence comes from Pseudomonas sp. PAGU 2196, assembly GCF_022179005.1. Classification (NCBI taxonomy): domain Bacteria; kingdom Pseudomonadati; phylum Pseudomonadota; class Gammaproteobacteria; order Pseudomonadales; family Pseudomonadaceae; genus Pseudomonas; species Pseudomonas sp. PAGU 2196. Next base: position 125,927 of record NZ_BNTL01000012.1, read on the forward strand.
GCGGCGCTCGATCTCAAAAACGCCAAATGAGCTAAGGCGAGCACCCGCCACTCACTTCACACTTTCCTGAACTGATTATTTGCCCCCAGCGATTTTTCCCCCCGCCAAGCGCCACCAGAATCGCTCACCACAATCACAAAAAGCGTGAGGCCACTCCCGTGGACCAGACACTCCAGGTACGGCAAGCCGCCGCCCACCTCATCGATGCCTTTGCCAGCAACGACACCGCCCGCTACTTCGCCTGCTTCAGCGAAGACGCCACCTTCCTCTTCCACACCTTGGCGCAGCCGCTGTTGTCGCGTGGCGCTTATGAAGCCGTGTGGGCCCAGTGGCAGGCCGACGGTTTTGCCGTGCTGGCGTGTGAGTCGGGCAATGCGCAAGTGAGCCTGCAAGGTGACGTGGCGATCTTCATGCACGATGTGGCCACGCACATCCGCATCGCCGGTGAAGAGCACCAGCTGGCCGAGCGTGAAACCATCGTGTTTCGCCGCGAGGGCGAGCGCTGGTTGGCCTGCCATGAACACCTGTCGGTCGTCACCACCGCCTGATCCTCTTTTACGCGGCCTTGCCGCTCTGCCATCGCACCCACAATAAGGCCCGCGCACTGCGCCGGGCGACAACAACCGCGCTGGAGTATCACCATGAGCCACTCGACCGGTATCGAGACCAACGGCGTCGAACAGATTCCCGACGACCAACGCCACGCCTCCCCGCTTGACCTGTTCCGCCTGATTTTCGGCGGTGCCAACACCTTTGCCACGGCCGTGCTGGGCAGCTTCCCGGTGCTGTTCGGGTTGTCGTTCCAGGCCGGGGTCTGGGCGATTGTGCTCGGGGTCGGCATCGGCGCCATCATCCTCGCCCCCATGGGCCTGTTCGGTGCGCTCAACGGCACCAACAACGCGGTGTCGTCGGGCGCGCACTTCGGCGTGCACGGGCGCATCGTCGGCTCGTTCCTGTCGCTGCTCACCGCCGTGGCGTTCTTCTCACTGTCGGTGTGGAGCTCGGGCGATGCCCTGGTGGGTGGCGCCAAACGCCTGGCCGGCCTACCGGAAACAGACCTCACCCTGGGCCTGGCCTATGGCCTGTTCGCGGTGTTGGTCCTGGTGGTGTGCATCTTCGGCTTCCGCTTCATGCTGTGGGTCAACAAGATTGCCGTGTGGGCGTCGAGCTTGCTGTTCTTGCTGGGCATCGCGGCCTTCGCCGGGCCGTTCGATGCGGGCTATGCCGGCAGCGTCAACCTTGGCCAAGCGGGTTTCTGGGCAGCCTTCGTCGGTGCGGCGATCCTGGCCATGAGCAACCCGGTGTCGTTCGGTGCGTTCCTGGGCGACTGGTCGCGCTACATTCCGCGGACCACGCCCAAGTCGCGCATCATGCTGGCAGTGATCGGCGCCCAGGCCGCGACCTTGATCCCGTTCCTGTTCGGCCTGTGCACCGCCACCTTGGTCGCCAGCCAGGCACCTGACTACATCGCGGCCAACAACTATGTCGGCGGCCTGCTGGCGATCTCGCCGAGCTGGTTCTTCCTGCCGGTGTGCTTGATTGCGGTGATCGGCGGCATGTCCACCGGTACCACCGCGCTGTATGGCACGGGCCTGGACATGTCCAGCGTGTTCCCGCGCTTGCTCAGCCGCGCCGCCGCCACCTTGCTGATCGGCGTGCTGGCGATCGGCTTCATCTTCATCGGCCGCTTCACCTTCAACCTGGTGCAGAGCGTGTCGACCTTCGCCGTGCTGATCATCACCTGCACCAGCCCATGGATGGTGATCATGATCCTCGGCCTGATCACCCGTCGCGGCTTCTACCATGCCGATGACCTGCAGGTGTTCACCCGTGGCCAGCGCGGCGGCCACTACTGGTTCACGCACGGCTGGAACTGGCGCGGCATGGGGGCGTGGATCCCCAGCGCGGCAGTCGGCCTGTGCTTCGTCAACCTGCCGGGTCAGTTCGTCGGCCCGCTGGGCGACCTGGCCGGCGGCATCGACCTGAGCCTGCCAGTAACCCTGGGGCTGGCGGGAGTACTGTACCTCGCCCTGCTCAACCTGTTCCCTGAACCTGCTGGCGTGTATGGGCCCAATGGCCCGCGCTGGGTGCGCTGCAAAAGCACCTCGCATGCGCCGGTAATCACTGCCGAAATGGCCTGACTGGAATTTGCCCATGACCACTTCTCACTACATCGCCGGCCGCTGGGTCGAAGGCCAAGGCAGCGACTGCATCAGCGTCAATGACCCTGCTCTGGGCCAGCCTTTCGCCGAATTGATGGCCGCCAGCGTTGCCCAGGTCGACCAAGCCGTAGCCGCCGCACGCGCAGCCCTGCCGGCCTGGAAGCAGACCTGCGCCAGCGAACGTGCAGCGTACCTGCGCGGTTTCGCCGAGCAGCTCGGGCAGCGCCGTGAAGCGTTGATCACCCTGCAGATGCGCAACAACGGCAAGCCGCGCCACGAGGCCGAAATCGACCTGGACGACGCGATTGCCACCTTCAACTACTACGCCGACCTGGCGGAGCAGTTGCCGCAAAAGAACCGCGACGTGCCCCTGGCCGCGCCCGGCTTCACCGCCCGCACCCGCCTGGAACCGGTCGGCGTGGTCGGCCTGATCGTGCCGTGGAACTTCCCGCTGGTGACCAGCGCCTGGAAGCTCGCCCCCGCCTTGGCCGCAGGCTGCACCGTGGTGCTCAAGCCTTCGGAAATCACCCCGCTGATCGAGCAGGCTTACGGCCAGATCGCCGAGGCACTCGGCCTGCCCGCCGGCGTGCTGAACATCGTCAACGGCAAGGCCGAAACCGGCGCGGCGCTGAGCAACCACGCAGGCCTGGACAAGCTGTCGTTCACCGGCAGCAACAGTGTCGGCAGCCAGGTGATGCGCAGCGCTTCTGCCCAATGCCGGCCCGTGACGCTGGAGCTGGGCGGCAAGTCGGCGATCGTGGTGTTCGATGATTGCGACATCGACCAGGCCGTGGAATGGATTGTCGCCGGTATCAGCTGGAACGCCGGGCAGATGTGCTCGGCCACCTCACGCCTGCTGGTGCAGGACGGTATCGCCGATGCGCTGCTGCCGCGCTTGCAGGCGGCACTGGAGAACCTGCGGGTGGGCAACCCGTTGAGCGAAGAAGTGGACATGGGCCCGCTGACCAGCCAGGCGCAATGGCTGAAGGTTGCCAGCTACTTCGCCACCGCACGCGAAGAGGGCCTGCAATGCCTGGCCGGCGGCAAAGCGCTGGACCGTGACGGCTGGTTCGTCAGCCCCACGCTGTATGTGGACGTCCCTGCCCACAGCCGCCTGTGGACCGAAGAGATCTTCGGCCCGGTGCTGTGTGCACGGCGCTTCACCACTGAAGCGCAGGCGATCGCCGAAGCCAACGACAGCCGCTTCGGCCTGGTGGCCACGGTCTGCTCTGCCGACCTGGAACGCGCCGAACGCGTTGCCGATGCGCTGGAAGTTGGCCACGTGTGGATCAACTCGGTGCAGGCGGTGTTCGTCGAAACTTCGTGGGGCGGGACCAAAGGCAGCGGCATCGGCCGCGAGCTCGGGCCCTGGGGGTTGTCGGGGTACCTCTCGGTGAAGCATGTGACGCGCTGCCTGGGTTAACCCCAGCGGCTGGTCAAGAAGCCCCTTGCTGACGGATGTCACAAGGGGCTTTTGCTTGGCGCTTGATTCCGTTTCACACAGGCCCTCATGGCCACGTGACTTTTCAGTCATCGCGCAAAGTCCCACTTCCTGGTACCCCCACAATCACAACACCAGGCCGGACCACCATGCACCCTCAACGCACCGCCTTGCACAACGAACTGCACGCTCGCCCGTCGCTGTATTTCGACGGCCCGGCCCATGTCTTCCACCTCGCCTTGCTCGGCGGCGATGCAGCGTGTGCGGCGCTGCTGCAACGCTGCTGCCCAGAGGCGCAGGACATCAACGCAGCGCAGGGCATCACCCGGCTGGACGGGCACCCGTTCAAATGGGAACGGCACACCGAGTTCTTCACCCTGACCCTGGTGGTGCCCTGCCCCACCGCCAACACCGAGTGGCAAGCCCTGCCACAGGTGCTGGCCGAAGCCATTGCCCCGCAAACGGCGCAGGTGATCAATGCGGTGCAAGTACTGGTCCGCGATGAACAGGACCTCGACCTGAGCCACTATGGCTTCAAAGACCCCTGCGGCTCCTGTGTGGGCGGTGGCGATGCGTCGGTGTGGAGCGATTTTCGCCTGACCGAGGACGGTACCAACCGCTTCCTGTTCATCAATCGCCGCCTCAATGCCTACCGCCAGGGCCGCATGATCCGGCGCCTGCTGGAGATCGAAACCTACCGCATGATGGCCTCGCTGACCCTGACCACGGCCAAGGCCCTGAGCCAGGAGCTGGACGCCTTCGACAAGACCCTGGTGAGCCTGTCCGAACGCAGCACCGGCGGCGATGGCCACGACTCCAAGGGGCTGCTTGATGCCATCGCCCTGCTCTCGCGACAGGTGGTCAGCCACACGGTGAAGACCCGCCACCGCTTCGGCGCCACCCAGGCGTATGCGCAACTGGTGTTCGAGCGGTTGGCTGAACTGCGCGAAAGCCACGTGGGCGATTGCCAGCGGTTGGGCGTGTTCATCGAACGCCGGTTCAAGCCTACGGTGCGTTACTGCGCAGCCACCGAGCAACGGCTGGAGCAGTTGGCGAAGAATGTCGCCAACCTGGGGGACCTGCTGCAGGCCCGGGTGCAGGTGGAGATGGAAGAGCAGAACGCAGAGATCCTGCGCAGCCTCAATGCCCGGGCCGACGCCCAGGTGAAGATTCAGCGGGCGGTGGAAGGGCTGTCGATCATCGCCATCACCTATTACCTGTTGAACCTGTTCAAGCTGCTGTATGGCGGGCTGAATGTGCTGGGGGTGGGGCTGACGGCGCGGGATGGGTTGTTGGCGATGGCGCCGCCAGTGCTGTTAGTGCTGCTGGTGATCCTGGTGAGGATCAGGCAGGCCAAGCAGCATTGAAGCCCAATCGCCGGCGAGCCCGCGCCTACAGGCCCCTGCTAGCGCAGAACCTGTGGGAGCGGGCTCGCCCGCGAATGGGCCGCACAGCGGCCCCCGGCTTCACGCCGGCTCGTCAGCCGGGCGCGCGCCCTCTTGCAACAACACCATGCTTTGCGGCGACGACAGCGGGATGCCCTCATCGCGTAACCGGCCAAGAATGGTGAACAGCAGGTCACTGCGCGTGCCCGACACCTGCCGCGGTCCCGCCACGTAACCACTGACGCCAATGACCATGCCGCTGGTGGTCAGGTCCTTGAACGACACCGAACAGGCGGGGGCATCCAGAATCGCTTCGTGCTCCTGGTACGCCGCCAGCAGTAATTCCCGCACACGATTGGCATCGGTTTCCAGCGGCAAGGTCAGGGTAATGCTGACCACCCCAAGGGCATTGCCCATGGTCACGTTGCGCACGTTTTGCGAGATAAACTGCGAGTTGGGCACGATCACCGTCGAGCGGTCGGGCATCTGAATCTCGGTGGCGCGCACGTTGATGCGGCGGATATCACCCTCGACACCGGCCAGGCTGACCCAGTCACCTACCTTTACCGGGCGCTCGGTAAGCAGGATCAGGCCGGAGATGAAGTTCTGCACGATCTGCTGCAGACCAAAACCGATACCGACCGACAGCGCACTCACCACCCAGGTCAGGCTGGTCAGGTTGATGCGCAGGGTCGACATCACCAGCATGGCCAGGAACAGGAAGCCCAGGTAACCCACCAGCGTCACCAGCGAGGCGCGCATGCCGGCGTCCATGTCGGTTTCCGGCAGCAGGCGCTCGCTCAACCAGCGCTTGAGCACACGAATACCGAACATGCCGCCGAAGAACATCACCACCGCCAACAGGATGTCCTGCGGCACGATGTTCATGTTGCCGAGCATCTTGCCGCCAGTGTCGTCCCAATCCCCCAGGCTGAGCAGCAATTCGCCGGGGCTGGTGCCCGACGGCGTCAAGGCCAGCAGTACCGCCAGGAACAGCAACACAGTGCGACCAATGCCGGCGAGAATCGTGCTGGCCTGGGCCTGATGACGCGGCGCCAGGCCCAGTGTCGACGCCAAGGCCAGGCCACCGGGCTGACGAGGCGACAGCAAGGTCTCGCACAGGTCACCGAGGAAGGTGGTCAACAGGTAGGCACAGGTGGCCACCACGCTGATCCACAGCAACTTGGCGGTCAGGAAGTAGGCCAGGGTCAGGAAGCCGGCCAGCAGTGCCAGCACGATCAACCCCACCCACACCACGATGACGAAGGGGATCAGCCCCGCCAGGCCAGTCGGGCGCTCCAGCTCATGCTTGCGCAAGGTGCGGCGGTAGCGCAGCAAGGCCACCGAGAAAATCACCGCCACCACCAGCGCGGTCAGGCCGTTGGTGGCCACGGTCAGTGCCAGGCTGGTGCCGATCACGCTGTTGATGCGCTCCTGGGTCAGCAGCACCATCAACGCCAGGGCCAGTAGTTTGGGGAACCAGCCCAGGGCGCTGGCCACTTCATCGTGGATCGGCGGCAGGCGCCAGGACGGGCGCTGCAGCATCAACATGGCGCGGCCCAGGCCCGAAATGAAGGCGCTGAACACCACCAGGGTAAGGATATGGTTGGTCAGGCTGGCGATGTCCGAACCCAGCTCGGCGCTGCTTTCCAGGCCCCAGCGCAGCAGCGACACGGAGCCAGCGATGGTACCCAGCGTCGCCAGGCTGACGCTCAGGGCCAAGGCGCTGCGGCGCAGGCGGCCTTCCGGCAGCCAGCGGATCATGGCGTCTGCCAGCAGGCGTTCGAGCAGGCGACGGACCAAGGTCCAGACCAGGATTGCCGCCACCAGGCTGGTCAGGAACAACCAGCGATGCTCGGCACTGAACGCGCTGGCCACGGCATCGGCCGCCTCACCGCGCAGGTCTCGCAGGCGACTCAGGTCTTCAGCGGTAGGGCGGATCAGCGATTGCCAGAACGCCGGGGTCAGCGGGCTGGTCGCGCGGCTGGTGACCTGCGAGTTGAACTGGCTGCGGCGCAGGTTGACGATCTGCGTGGACAGGTCGCGGGCCGACTGGGTCAGCTTGGTCGCCTGTTCCTGCTCGGCCAATACGGACTTTTTCTGCGCCTCGAGGTCCTTGCGCTGAAGCGTGATGGTCGCGGTCTCGTCCGGCTGGGGCGGGCCAAGCACCTTGAGCTTGTCGTCCAGGCCCTCAACGTCGGTAGTCCGCAGCGCACTGAGTGCATCGGCCTGACGCTGAACCTGGATGGCGGCCTGGCGCAACTGCGAGAGCACGTCGTCATTGGCGTTGCTGGTTACGCCCTGGCGGATCTCGTCGAGTCGGTCATTCAGTTGCTCAAGGCTCGCGTTTTCTTCGAGCACCGGCAGTTCGGCAGCGGCCAGGCTGGAGACTGGTGTGGCCGGTGCGGACCAGGCCGGGGTGGCCAACGCCACCATCAGGGCCAATACGCCTAGGCAATAACGGGCAAGGCTGACACGCCTCATCGAACATTCCTCTATACATTTCGATTTGGCGGGGGATTCTACGCGGCTTGAGGCGATCAGGAGAGTGCCGTTTCTCGCTTGAGCAGTTGCTGCTTGCGCTCGACGCCCCAGCGGTAGCCGCTGATATCGCCATCGCGGCGAACCACCCGGTGGCACGGGATAGCCACGGCAATGCGGTTGGCGGCGCAGGCCATGGCCACCGCGCGCACCGCCTTGGGTGCGCCGATACGCTCGGCGATGTCGGTGTAACTGACCCGACAGCCGGCCGGCACCTCGCGCAGGGCCTGCCAGACCCGCTCCTGAAAAGCCGTGCCTTGTACATCCAAAGGCAGCGCCAGGCCCAGTGCCGGTGCCTCGACAAAGCCCACCACCTCGGCGACCACGCGTTCATATTCGTTGTCGCCGCCTATCAGCCGGGCATTGGGGAACTGATCCTGCAACGCGTGCAGCAGTGGCTCGGGGTCATCACCCAGCAGGATCGCGCAAATGCCCTTCTCGCTCTGCGCCACCAATATCGCCCCCAGCGAACACTGGCCCAGCGCAAAGCGAATGGTCGCCCCCTGCCCGCCGGCACGGTAGGCCTTGGGGCGCATGCCTAGGCGTTGCTCGGCACTTTCGTAGAAGCGGCTGTTGGAGTTGTAGCCGGCGTCGTAAATGGCATCGGTGACTGAGCGCTGGTCATTTTCCAGGTGCTCGCGCAGGCGCCTGGCGCGAAATGCCGAAGCGTAGGCCTTGGGGGTCAAGCCGGTTTCGGCCTTGAACAGGCGGTGCAGG